>CAXZAB010000036.1:0-13484 GCA_964293715.1 uncultured bacterium
GCGAAGACCAGATACAGCTATGTAGGTTTCCGCGTTTGTAGACGTTCCCTTTGATCCCTTTCTTCTGCAGGACTCAAGTGGGAGAGATTTGTCCTTGACAAGTTTAGCTGCTGTAATTTGAACTGGATTCAACTTAATATAGCTGAGAAAAAACTGATGACTAATCCTGTTTTATTTTGCTGGGATGGGCTTTAGAAAGTGGTATCTACGACAGTGCTCCCGCCAATAATCCCACCGGTCCCGATAACGTGTCCGATCGCTCCAGCCGTATAAGACGGGGCGGTTACTATGAAAGCAATGCCATCTATTGCAGGGTTTCGTTCCGAGGCAACAACCAAGCCAGCAGCGGCTTCAGAGGCATCGGTTTCCGGATCTGCAGGGGGAGATTATAGGATTTCCCTTTACAAGAAATCAGCTTAAATTGTAATGTAGTAATAAAGGTTTCAGCTCGATCGGCTATTGCCCGTGCTGAAGATATTACAGTATGCAGCGGATGCTCAGAGATCCGCCATAGCCACAGGTGAATCCTAAAAACAAGGAGATAGATATGCGAAAGAAGCTGATGATAATAATACTTTTGAATGTGGCAGCCACCTGCTTTCTGATGGCCGGGCCGCTTCATAACGTTGGGGATAATAGAAATGCGATTACGGACTTTCCGTGGCTTCAGAATTTTGGCACCAGCAGTTCTGACTGGCCGGCGGAAGGCTTCACTCAGCGCTATGGCCTTTTCCCCAATCCCTCTGGCAACACCTCAAGTTGGCAGCAAAAAGATTGGATGAACGACTCCTCTCAGGAAAATAAAGCTGCGGTGATCAATATCTATGGAGCTTTGCGTTATGACTGGCTGATCACGCCCCCCCTCGATCTCTCTGCCGACGATTATGAACTCAATTTTGACCTTGCTTTTATGGATTGGAATACGAACGATCCTCCCAGAGGGACGCAGGCGGATGACCGCTTTTTGGTGATTGCCAGCAGCAATAACCTGATGCATAGCCCCATTGTGCTGAGGGAGTGGAACAACACCGGCTCCGAGTGGGTTTTGAACTACATCCCCACCTATGGCAGCAATGTCACAATCTCGCTCAAAGGTTTGGGTGGAGAGGTCTATCTTGCCTTTTATGGAGAATCTACCGTGACCTCCAATGGTGATAATGATCTGATGATAGACAACGTTCAGATCAGGGTAGAGCCTGTTGGTAATGCCGATGATTTTCAGTCCCTGCCTGCGGATCAACTTTTGACCAACTATCCCAATCCCTTCCGTGAGCAGACTACCATCCATTATCAGCTCAAAGAGAGCCAGACTGTAAGGATCGAGATTTATAACCTCAAGGGGCAATTGGTGAGAGTATTGGTGGATGAAAGCAAGACTGCGGGAAGACATGGCAGCTCTTGGGATGCCAAAGATCAGGCCGGAAGCCGGGTAAGCTCCGGGATTTATTATTACAAGATGCAGACGGGGAAATATAGCTCTTCCGGGAAGATGATTCTGTTGAAATAGGAGGTGCGTGCTGAAGACAGTGCTACGACCGGCTAAAGCCAGTGGAACCGCCGTCTGAAGACAGCGTTACGGGGCTTTCAGATAGTTCTGGATTCCAGTCTTCTTTAGTAAGAGCTGTGTCCGGCTCTTAGATAGGTCCATTTTAGCCAGCTCCTGGCTCTGAGCCTTGGCGCTCAGCTTTTTCACATTGGCGGCCAGAGCGCTGATAGCCGCAAAGGTTTCCGCTTCCAGTTCAAAATCCAGAGCGCTGGCAAAGCGGATGGCTCTCAGCATGCGTAAAGCATCTTCAGAGAAGACCACAAGGGGATCCCGCGTAGTGCAGATCAATCTGTCCCGGATGTGCGTCAGTCCTTTGCCACAGGGATCTAGATAGACACCAGAGAAGAGCTCCAGATACAGGCTGTTGATGGTAAAATCACGGCGCCAAACATCTTCAGAGAGAGGGCAATATCGGATTTCGGGGAAGCGTCTGCCCTCTGTATAGCTTTCGCAGCGGGTTTGCACCAGATCCAGTTCGATGTCCTGCAGCCGCATACGCACGGTGCCGAATCTGGGAAAGACTTCATAGCTTTGAGGATCGAGCCTTGTTTGGAGATATTTACCCAGTTTCAGCCCTCCATAGCGTTTTTCCACACAGAGATCAAAATCGGTGAAATCCTCCTTGCCCAAGAACAGATCGCGTACCACTCCTCCTACCAGATAGGTTTTGCCCACAAAATCACTGCCTTTGAGCGCTTCGTGCATGAGTTGTAAGAAGTCTGGCAGTTTCATAGCAATTCAGCGATGACGGCGTTTGAGATGAAGAGCGCTGCTTCGGAGAGGCGGATATTCTCGCCATCATCCCTGATTAGCCCCAGACGTATAAGCTGTTCCAATTTGGCTTTACGCTCTTGCCGAAAGTCCTGGTCAAAGCGGCTCTGAAATTCAGCCAGAGATAGCCCTTTGGTCAGGCGAAGCCGCATCATGATATAATCCGGGATGGCAGCGGCCTCGGGGTCTTGTTCAGCAAAAAGCTCGCCAGATTTCACTATCCGGGCATAGTCCTCAATATCCGCCGGATGACAGTATCTACAGCCCTTATGATATCCACAGGCTGAAGCTCCCCAAGCCAACCAGTCGTCACCCTGCCAGTATAAAAGATTGTGTCTGGATTCATAGCCGGGGTGGGCAAAATTGGAGATCTCATATTGCTCAAAGCCAGCTTCGATAGCCAGCTTTCGCATCAGATAATACTGCTGTGCCAAAACCTCATCCGGGGGCAGAAAAGCGATGTCTCCGGCCAAAGCACTATCTTCAGCTATTTCCAGCAGGTAGCAGGAAATATGTTGCAGAGGAAGCTCAAGCAAAGGCAGCAGAGCTGCGCGCATGGATTCAGCAGTGCTACGTGGCAGGCCATAGATGAAATCGCCAGAGATGTTTGCAAAGCCGGCCTCTTGCAAAAGCTTTACCTTAGCCGGAATGTCGGCGGCACGATGCTTGCGCTGCAGATAATCAAGCTCTTCATCCCGCATGGATTGTATGCCCAAGGACAGACGGTTTACCGGAGTTTTGTGCAGCTCTTCTACAAAGCTTTCCGTGATCTGCAGGGGATTGGTTTCCAGGGTGATTTCCGCATTTGGGGCCAGAGGCAGGTCACTTATCAGTTCGGATATCTGCTGAGAGGAGAGCAGAGAGGGAGTTCCTCCACCAAAATAGACGGTGCAGAGCTCGCTGAGTCCGCGCTTCAGATGGGCATTCTTTTCTGAAATAAGCAGCCGGAAATAGTCATCACTGGCTTTCCGGCTGTATTTCTGTGTAAAAAAGTTACAGTATCCGCAATGGCTCAGACACCACGGGATGTGGATGTAGAGGCCTAACGGGCGAGTCTGAAGATTCTGTTCCACCGTACATGCGGGACATCATAAAGTTTGTTGAATTCTATGCCGCGGGACCAGAAGATCAGCCAGGGCGAACCGGTAATATCGGTGCGGTCCAAAAATCCCCAATAGCGGCTATCTTCACTCACATCACGGTTATCTCCCATCACAAAGTATTTGTTGTCAGGAACTTGGATGGGGCCAAACCAATCACGATTGTAGATTTTGCGGGCTTCAGCGTCTTCTTCGTCCATCCGGTAGGGTTCATACCAATCCAGGAGACTGATCTGCCCCACGTAATTTTCAGTGAACCGGGAATCCTGGACCAATCTGGGAGACATAGGCGGACTGGGATAGGCCACGCCGTAGCATTCATAACCGCGGTCAAATTCTTCGCCATTGACATAGACGATCTTATCTTTGATTTCCACAATATCCCCGGGCATACCAATCACGCGTTTCACCACATTCCTGCGGGCATAATAGGAGACGTGAAAGGCTGTGAGCGGGAACCTGGAAAAGGCCTGAGCTTTATTGATATAGATGGGATCAAAGACCTTGATGAATTGCTTCTGATAGTCCGGATGATCCGGAGTATTGGCTTCGATCTTGGGATAGCGGAAGGTCACAATATCCTCACGTTTGGGATCGGTGAAATAGTATTTCAGCTTATTCGCCACCAAAAAGTCCCCGGTGAGCAGGGTTTGCTCCATGGAGGAGGAAGGGATCATGAAGTTTTGAAAGGTATAATTGCGGATAATCATTGCCACCACAAAGGCAAAGAGGATGGCCTCGGTCCAGTCTTGCAGGCCGGGTTTGCGCTTGTGAAACTTCTTGTCTTCGGGCACGGGGGTGAGATTGGGCACTTTGCCCAGTTTATCTTTTTTGCTTAATCTCATTCTTTCTTTCATGAATTTACTTTTCCTTTGATGTAAAAGCTTAGTTTATAACTACCAAGCTGAAGAGTGGGCTCTTGTGTCAAGCTGAAACTTCTTTTTGGCGTTTCTTTAGTTGCCAAAGCAGGCCGCCCAGCACCGCCAGGATGGTAAGGCTGAGGCCTGCCAGGCTGAGTTTTACGCTCCGGGCGTAGCTTTTCGGTTCCAGCTTCAGCTTCAGCGTATGTTCCCCGGCGGGGACACTCACGCCCCTGAGGATGTAATTTGTGGGCTGAATGGGGATTTCGACATCATCCACATAAGCTTTCCAACCCGCAGGATAAAAGACTTCACTGAGCACCAAAAAGGCGTCCGTATCGCTGGAATATTCATAGGCCAATTCATGCATTTCAGCCACAGTTTGCTTCACTCTGGCCTCTTGGGGAGCGGTAAATCCTGCAAGCGGATTTTCCAAAATAGCCGTGGCAGCAGGATCAAAATCAGGATTCCACAAAGCTGCCAAAGCCTCTTCGGCATCATCCACCACCTGAAGATCTTGTACAAACCAGGCCCGGGGCAGGTGCATCAGGTTCTCATAGATAGAGACCTGTCCATTGTAAAATACCGGACGCAGATTCTGCAAATAGGAGCCATAGGGCAGAGAATCCGGCACGATCACGTATTTTGTGGAAAGCATATTCATTACAGGAGTGGGATTTTCCACAGGCATGGGCTCGAAGACGCCTCTCAGATAGCGGATAAATTCCCCGTCTCTACCAGAATCACCGGTGATGGTCTTGAGGGCATCGTCGTAACGCTTTAGTTTTGCAGCAGAATAGCCATCGATGCTCTGGTGATAGTAGGCCCATTCCCCGGCAGGGCGGATTTGGTTCGTATTAAAGGGATAGATGCGATAGTTGTCTTCATCTTTCAAGAGGAAAGCGTCGTAATCCTGCTTTTGGAAGGTATCGGCACGGGCGCTGAGTGGTTTTAAGGTTCCTTTTCTGAGATGTTTGCCAGTATAGGGCCAGAGATCCCAAAAGACGATGAAGGTGAGGAGCAGGACAAAGATCGCTGGTTTGAGCTTTTTGATGCTGGCCAGATAGGCCATGCCAGCGCTGACGGCCAGGAACATCAGAGCCAGGAATCCGCTCTTCGAAAGAGCTTCCAGACGCAAGGCTTTGAGCCCTTCCAATTGGCTGAGAGCATTGGCCTGCTGATAGCGTGCCTGCTCGGCAAGGGTGGTAAAAGAGAGGCCGGCGAAGATGCTTTTTGCAAAGAGCAGCCAGAGGATATAGATTCCGCCACAGACCCAGAAGATCCGGAAATAGCGCTTTTGCCAGACGGCATTGCCGATATTCTCAATCACACTTTTCAGGCCCAGAGCAGCCAGAATCACGGCATTGAACTGCACGATGATCAAGGTCATAGAGGGCACACGGAATTTGTTGAACATCGGCAGATACTTGAAAAAGAGATCGGATAAAGCCGGTGTGGCACTGCCAAAACTCATCAGCGTAAAGATGAAGCTGGTGACCCACAGGAAGATGGCCAGACCTCTTTTTTTGCCCCACAAAGCCAGGACACCAAAGGCCAGGACCACGAGGCCAAAGTAGTTATACACCTGTGTAAAGGGCATATATCCCCAATAATTTTGGTTGATTCCGCCCCAGAAATCCGGGATAATAAAGCCCAGAATCTCTTTGGGATGGAAGCTCCAGCCCTGAGCGTAGGCTTTGTCCAAACCTTCCGCCCCGCCCCGCATGGTGTAATGACTGTATTCCATGGTGCTGAGATATGGATTCATCACTGCCAGCGCCGTGAGCCCAAAAGCCAGAATCAAGAGCAAAGTCCAGATCCCGAACTTCTTAAGGTCTTTGGCCCTAATGCTTTCGATCAATTGATATATCCAATACAATCCGATAAAGAGGTAGAGGTAGTAGGTGATTTGAGGGTGGTTTTCTCTGAGCTGGGTGATCAGGAAGGTAGCCAGAAGCCCCAACGAAAGCAGATTTGGCTTGTCTTTGAGCCGCATTATCGCCCAAAATACCCAGGGAATATACATGATGGCGCGGAATTTGGTATTGTGTCCAATCTCCAAAAGTCCGGCCCAATGACAGGAAAAGATGAAGGCGATCGCGCCAAAAAAGCAGATATAGGGCTCCATTTTCAGATGTCTGAGCAGGACAAAGATCCCCAGTCCTCCTATGAACAGCAGGAAGATGCGCCAGTTTATCACCTTATCTGTGAGCTTGGTGACGGACTCCAAAAAGGGATAACGATTCGGGAAAGAGATCATATAAGCAGGCATGCCGGAAAACATCCGCTGAGTCCAGAGCGCCGGATCTTTGTGCTCTTTATTGTAATCTATAATGCTTTTTGCAGCGCCCTGCCATTGACTGATATCAGTGGCCTGAGGCTCCATATTCTGATAAGCTATGGGGAAATAAAGTGCGCTGACGATGAGAAAAAGCAGCGTTATCAAAATCCAAGGTAAATATTTACCCACGAGTTGCGGCTTCGGAGCGATCTCCGCAGTTTTGGGAAGCGCGCGTTTTTTTGGGTTGACTTTTTTCTGGCTCATATAATCCTCTATCTGTACCGATATTTGCGTCAAGATTATTATTTTGCTTTTATCGGTCAAGCAAAAAGGAGAAGATAGCAATGATCTTTGAATTTACCAAGAAAATCTATGGCTATGAATGTGATATTTACGGGCACATGAATAATGCCAATTATCTGATGATGTTGGAAGCGGCCCGCAGCGAAGCTTTGGTGGAAATGGGTATGCCCATTGTCCAGCTCATGAAAATGAATATTCAGCTTTTTGTGCTGCGCTATGAATTGGATTATCTCAAGGCCCTAAAGCTGGAAGATACCGTTCTGGTCAAAAGCTGGTTTTATGAGGTGAACAGGATCAAGGGTTTTTGGAGTCAGGAAGTCTATGATTCTAAGGGCGAGCTCTGTTTTGTGGCGAAGTTCACGGTGGTGCATGCCAGTGAGGGCAAGGCTAAGCGGCTTTCGCCGGAGGTCTTTGAACATCTGCGGCAGTATTTGGAGAAAGAGTAGAGCAGCTCAGCAGAGCCAGGGTTTTATAATGACTTAGATAGATGGAGGTTTTGTTGATTATTTGGAGCTTTCCAGAGAGTGCCCGTGCCTTAAAAGGCCAGGAAAAAGTCTGAGTGGGGCGGCGGCTTGTGGTACAAGGATTGAAATCCTTGCCTAAAGTCTTTCAAGGCGGGAGTGGGCTCATGCAGACCGTTTTCAGCACGGTGTTTGAAGCTTGCTCCTGTGTCCTTTCGGGCTGAGTTGCTCTCTGAAATATCGTGCCTATAGCACTCACTGAAGGTATTTTGTTGTAGGATTCCTATCTGAAATAGCTTCCCCACAGGACTCTATCTGCATCTGAGCATCGTTTGATCTCTGAAAAATCTTCCCCTCAAGAATCTGCCTGCTTTAGAGCATTGTTGCTCTCCAAAATATCATCTGCATAAAAACCTTTTGCATCTGCCGTTTTTTGGCGATCAAAAACAACGCTCTGATTAGGCTCATTATGATTGAATGGCGTTCAAAAAATAGATGTAAACCTTAGTACTATAGAGCGATTCCAAAATTATAATTTGCCACGTACTCAAATCTGTTTAGCTTGTGTTTTGGAAATACGTGAGACTCGATTTTAAAAAAACGTAAAACTATGAGTTGAATTTACACCAACATTTAGGACGTGACTATCGATAAACGTATTCCGTCATTTATTTTAAATTCGGAGAGCGAAGGGAGAATCTGAAGTATATAAGGAGAATGACATGCGAATTGCATTATTCGTGGCCTTACTTTTACTATGTTTTGTGCAGATATCAGCCAATCTGGTTGAAAATCAGCCAACTGAATATATACAACCAGACGGCACCAAGTTATCCCTGCTGGTGAGCGGAGATGAATACTATCACCGGGTTCATGACGAAAAGGGATATACCATCCTGCTGCATCCGGAGACGGGTTATGCTGTTTATGCGGTGCCAGACGGAAAATCGATCACATTTTCAAATTACGTGGTGGGAACAGTGGATCCCACTACCCTGGGCATTCAGCCCAATCTGTTTTTGCAAGATGAAGCGATCGAACGCCGCTATCGGGAGCAAATAGAAAACGCCAACCTGCTAAATCGCGGTTCGCCGACCGGTACCTTGAACAATATCGTGGCTTTTGTCAGGTTTTCTGATCAGACGGAATTCCCTACTTCTACAAGTTATACCTGGTATAACAATTTATTCAATTCAACTACGCAACAATCTCTGGCGGACTATTATGATGAGGTTTCGCAGGGGCAGTTGAACATAAACTCATATCTCTACAGTGCCAACGGAACTAATATCGCTTCGCTCCAGGTGAGCCACAGCCGGGGATATTACAGCCCTTACAATGCCGTAAGCAATCCCGCTGGTTATCAGAATGATACCCAAAGGAATGCCCGCGAACTGGCATTGATGGGGGAGCTGTGTGGTTTGCTGGATCCCATCGTCCCAAACAGCATCGATCTGGACACCGATGGTGACAATATCATCGACGCACTGACCTTTATTTTCAGAGGTCCTACGGATAGCTGGGGTGACTTACTTTGGTCTGCCAATACTTCCTGGACCGGGTCACTGGGCACGATCAATGGATCCGAGCTCAGGCGCTATACGAAGAACTTTGAGGGAGGTCTCGGAGCCAGCGTCATTTGCCATGAGATGGGACACATGATAGGCTTTCCCGATCTTTATCATTATACAAACGATGGGCATACCCCCGTGGGGCTTTGGAGCCTCATGGCAAGCGACCGCACCCAGCACCAAACTACTTATGAAAAATGGAAATACGGAACCTGGTTTTCTACCATACCCACGATTACACCCTCTTCAACCCCCACGCAATATACCCTGACGGCGATCGACCAGAATCCCTATTCCACTTACAGGATTGCTTCCAGCCAGCCGAATCAGTATTATATGCTGGAATATCGTAGGGATACCGGACGCTATGAATCGGGCATTCCAGCCTCGGGATTGATCATCTACCGGGTGATGAGCAGCTTTGGCGGTTCACCTGTAACTGGCAATAGGAATGGTCCGCCGGATGAAATTTACGTCTATCGCCCCAATGGAACCATCACGGTAAGTGGAGCGATCAATTCCGCCAACTATTCATCCACAGTGGGCCGCGATGCCATCCACGACAGTACCAATCCCGAACCCTGGCTCTATTCGAACACTAATACCTCCCTGGACGGAAATCTGGTGATCACGGAAATTGGAGCTTCCGGAGGACCGACCATCACCTTCACGGTTCGCAATTCTGCTCCAAATGTGTGGGATGGCAGCAGCAGCAATGCTTGGGAGACAGCCTCCAATTGGAGCCTGAACTCCGTGCCTACCAGCAGTCAACATGTGGTGATCCCCAGCGGGCTGACCAGATACCCCTTTGTTACCACCCTTACTGCCAAATGTAACAGCCTGGCTATCGAATCTGGTGGTGCAGGCATAGTCATCAATAATGGAACCCTGACCGTGACGAAGGATGCCGAGATTTACGGGATCCTGACTTTTAATAACCCCTCAGCAACAATGAATGTGGGAGGCGACCTCATCATCAAAGCGGGAGGTAGCATGAATCACAGCGGAGGCGTAGGCGGGTGGATCTATGTGAAAGGTGACTTGGACATCCTTGCCGGCAGCAGTGTGAACTTGACCATAGGTACCCTGATATTTTATGGAACCAGTCCCTCTTATATCCGCTGCTATCAAGCTGCCAAGATTAATAATCTCCGCTCCCAAAAAACCGGCGGTTCCTTCTTCGCCATCAGCGCCCTTAGCACACAGACCTTGACGATAAACGGCAATTTCGAGACTTACTCTAACAGCACCAGCCATAATTACTATACGGGGACCACGATCCTGAAGGGCAGCCTCATATCCAATGCCGGCGGCTTTGTCAAATTCGGCTACGGAAATCTTAGTTTGGAGGGCAATACCAATTCCTCCATCTCTTTCCTGGGCACCGGCAATTATCTGAATTATCTCACGATAAAAAAGGCCAGTAACACCCTTCACACCGTGACTCTGTCTAATGATGCCGAGGTCAAAGGCACATTCACCATCGAGTCTGGGATGTTTGATGCAAGCTCATCGACCTTTAGAGTGGGTGGAAACTGGAGAAACTACGTGGGTCATTACGCATTTATAGAAGGCACCGGAACCGTGATCTTGAATGGAGCAGCACATCAGTATTTTGAGAACTCCGAAACCTTCAACACCCTGGTTATAGACAAAAGTGGCGGCGCTTTGAGGGTAAGCGGCACTTATACGGCTGTGACCTGCAATACCTACACCTGGACAGCCGGAGCGGTGGATGTGCTGAGCGGTACTTTTACTGCCAATGATCTCTCTCAGAGCGGGATCTGGGGAAACTTCTACGTGAATCCCAACGGTATCATCAATCTCACCCAAGATTCCGCTCAATGGACCGATCTCAACGGCCACTTCTATCTGAACAACGGCGGAACGATCAACGTCTATGGCGGTTTCGGCGATTCCTATGTGGCCTATTCTGCCGCTGCCGGGATCACCATGAGCGGTGGAGATGTGTGGTTCCATGGCGGAGGTCTCCACTTTGCGGTTCGTCCCTTTGATCTCACTCTCGCTGTGACCGGTGGCACCATTCATGCCAAGGGTTCTTTCTACGACAACCGGGGAGGTCTGATCTTTGGTTCCGGGGCCGTCGCCCTCTTCGGCCCCGGAGCGAACTCTGTGGTCTTGGGGACCGGCTCCAGATTCTATAACCTTTCTATAGAAAAGGAAGGCCTGCCAGCAGCAAAAGAGCAGCAGGAACAACAGGTCATCAGTTACGGCGGCAGGAGCTGGACGCGGGATCTGAGGGATAATTCCATCACGGCCAACAGCAATCTGCAGATCAATGGAAGCCTTATTATCCAGAGTGGGACCTTCGATGTGAACTCCCAAACCATCACCGTCTATAATGACCTGGATATCTGGGGAACCCTGAAGATGATCACTGCCGGAGTGCTGGATATCGATGATGATATCCTTTGGCAAAGCACATCCAGCTCCAATGTGAGCGCTGGAAACATCTATAATGGTGGCAGCTGGCTCTTTGCCAACGGCTCTGAAGTGGATCTCACAGGCAGTACCACCCGCATTGATAGCTATTATGGCGGCTCTATTGGCAATAGTTCCCCCACCGCCAAATTTGGCAATCTGGAAATCTATGGTACCGAGGAAGAGCCTGAAACGCACTATAACTTTGGCTTGGATCCCAACACTTTGCGGGTGAATGGAAATCTGACGGTTTATGGTGACAATACGCTGAATCTGCGCGAAAGCGATGGGGCAGTATCAGGAGCCAGCATCATCAACGCAACCGGGACCATCAAATTGGCCGCTGGCGGAACCTTCACTATAGATGGCGATCTGGATCTGCAGGGCAGCCTGATCACCGGCTCCGGAACCGCCATCGTGCATGGCACATTTAATACCTACAGCACCGGATCCCTTCAGGTGAATGAAGGTGAGTTTATAAACGATGCGCCCTGGGCAGTGCCTTATGTGGTGTACCTTGCCGGAGCGGTGAACATCACAGAAGGTTACTTTGAGATCACAAATAAATCGCTGGCCATTCTGGCCCACGCCACCAGAATATTCCACAATGCAGAGATTAGTGCAGGGATGGGGTTTTCAGCTACTGCCGCAGGTTCTTACCAGCCTACTGGCGCTGCTGGAGGCTTATATCAGATCGGCACAGGTAACCCTGTCCTCCAGGTAACCGGCGGCAACTACCTCACAAACTACTCTGTCCAGAAAGCAAGCAATTCAGACATGGTCTATCTGCAGGACGATATCGCCATCACAGGTAATTTCGAGGTCGCCAGCGGCACTTTCAACGCCAACCATCATGGTGTGAGGGTAAGCGGTGATGTAGGAGTCTATGGCAATCTTTCCTTGCCCTCGGATTCGGCGCTCAGGATAGCAAGCGGCAAAAACATCTCCATCTACAGTGGCGGGCTCTTCTCCTCGCTTGGCACAGAATTTGGGGAAGTCCTGGTGACCCGCAAAGAGATATCCGGCAGCTATGGATTCAATGTGGAAAGCGGAGGAACCATCAGCGCGGCCTATACCAACTTCGAATATATGAGCAGCAATGGAGTGAACATCAAAAACGGGGCCACAATCGATCCCGGTAACTCCTTCAGCCATTGCACATTCCGCAATATGTCTTCTGTCAGCAAGCTGCTAACCATAAATAATGACCAAAATGTCGTTATTGATTACGCCTATTTCCCAATCGTCGGCCTCACGGGATCTGCCAATGTAGCCAAGACAGTGAATCAGGGCACGGTGACCCTCACGAACTTCAGCGGTGCTTTTAGCGGTGCTGCCTATGAATTGGACACCTATAACAGGATATCCTGGGGCGCCGGAACCGTTGCACCGATCACGGATCTTATGATCGAACGCTATGGGCTCAATAGCATCCGCCTCAGGTGGACCTATTCAGAGCCCTACACCCTGTTCAAGATCTATTCCTGCAATACTCCGGACGGAATCTTCACCCTGGCAGGAAGCACAGCCAATACGGAATGGACAGATAGCTCTATCAATCCCCGTAAATTCTATCTGGTGAAGGTGGAAGCGCCGTAAATCCTAAGATCAGATCAATTGTCAAGAGAGGGCCTGGATTTCCGGGCCCTTCTTTTATACTATGCCAAAGACCATGCCAAAGATGGCCGCAACGATCAGCATCATAAAGGGGCTGAGCTTGAAGATCCAGGTTGCCAAAAAGCAGCAGACGAAGATGCCTACGGAGTACCAATCCTTGACAGCATGACCTAAGATCATGAATAAGGCCGCAGCGATGAGCCCCACAGAGAGCAGTCTCAGGCGTTTGAAAACCTGCTGAAACCAGGGCAATTTCTTCAGTTTCAGATAGCTCACCGTGATGGCAAACATGATCAAAAGAGATGGCAAAATCACGCCAAAGGTGCAAAGCAGGGAGCCCCCAATGCCGGCTTTTTTATAACCGATGAAGGTAGCGGCGTTGATCGCTATAGGTCCGGGAGTCATCTGTGAAATGGCGACAATCTCCACAAATTCAGCTTCGGTAATCCAGGCGTTTTTGAGCACCACTTCCTGCTGGATCATGCCCAAAATGGCATAGCCGCCCCCAAAGCTGAAGAGGCCGATCTTAAAA
>CAXZAB010000037.1:0-13448 GCA_964293715.1 uncultured bacterium
GGGTATAGGGATATAAGCCGCTATCGGTATATTTTTCCAGCACTTTACGTTTGATCTCCAAAGAGGACATCGCCAGATTCAAGGCTCTTTGCAAACGGGCAAAGAAATCCTCCTCATTTTCGGCCAGATAGCCCACCCGGGGTAAGTTCAAGGTTACCACGCCGATCGAGCCGGTGAGAGGGTTCGCTCCAAAGAGTCCGCCTCCTCTGGCCTGTAGCTTGCGGGTGTCCAAACGCAGGCGGCAACACATACTGCGTGCGTCATTGGGATCCATATCGCTATTCACAAAATTGGAGAAATAAGGGATACCGTATTTGGCGGTGGCTTTCCACAGATATTCCAGGGTAGGATTTTCCCAATCAAAATCTTTGGTGATATTATAGGTTGGAATGGGGAAAGTGAAGACTCTGCCCTTGGCGTCACCTTCGGTCATCACTTCCAGGAAAGCTTTGTTCAGCATATCCATTTCGGCTTGAAAGTCCTCATAGCACTTGTCTTGAGGCTTGCCACCGATGATCACAGGCTGATCTTTATAGAGTTTGGGCGGGAAAAGATCGATGGTGATATTGGTAAAGGGAGTCTGAAAACCCACGCGCGTAGGCACGTTAATATTAAAGACGAATTCCTGCATAGCCTGCTTTACTTCCCTGTAGGTCAGCCCGTCATAATAGATAAAGGGCGCCAGCAAGGTATCAAAACTGGAAAAAGCCTGCGCTCCTGCCGCCTCACCTTGCAGGGTATAAAAGAAATTAACTATTTGCCCCAAAGCGCTGCGGAAATGCTTGGCCGGAGAACTTTCCACCTTGCCCACGGCACCGCAAAAACCGATCTGCAAAAGGTCCATCAGATCCCAACCCACACAATATACGCTGAGCTGCCCCAGATCGTGAATGTGCAGATCCCCGGATACGTGCGCTTCGCGGATCTCTGGAGGATAGATCTTGTTGAGCCAATAGGTTTTACTCACTTCCGAGGCGATATAATTATTCAGCCCCTGCAGTGAATAGCCCATATTGGAGTTTTCGTTTACCTGCCAATCCAACTTCTGCAAATACTGATCCATCAGATCCACACCGGCTTTGGAAACCAGCTCCCGCAGGCGGGCATGTTGATCTCTGTATATAATGAAAGCCTTGGCAGTTTTTTTGTAGGGCGAGGCCAGTAGAACTTCTTCCACCAGGTCCTGAATATTTTCCACGTCGGGAACTTCTTCGGTGAGCGTCTGCAAGGCAAGGTTAATCACCCGCAAACATAATTTTTCGGCCATCGCATAGCTGAATTCTCCGCTGGCAGCGGCGGCTTTTTCGATGGCGCGCGTGATCTTACTTTGATCAAAATCTACTATATGTCCGTTTCTTTTACGGATTAAGGAAAACATGGCAACTCCTAAATCTATGAATCAATAATTCTTTGTATTATAATCATTTACGAGCCTGGATGCGATTTTGTCTAAAACCTAATCAGGACTCTATTCCCACAAATATGGGTACTTAGCTTTCTGTCAAGATCGATATTTTCTGATTGCAGCTAAGTCGATTGCTCGAATTCGGCAAGTGCTCTTTTGAAGCAGCCTTCAAGCTTTAAAAAGAAAATTGAAATGCCCCGATCTTACCTTCCTTTTTCACCGGAATCGCTTTCAATTTAGAGAATGAGCGAGCCGGAAGAATCTTTGCAGGATAATATTTTGAGCTTTATTCGTTAGCTTCTGTCCGCTTGATATTTTGTCTTGAGATCGCTGGTCAAAACCCTTATCTGTTTTAGACTTAAAGCTTAAGATACCGCGAGTTTGGCCGCCATTCAGATTCTTTTAAGGCCGATCTGCAACTGGCCTTTTTGAGCACCATCTACACTCTAAAGCACTCAGAAATGACGAGTTATTTTAATCTAAGCAAATAAAAGGCTTTACAAAATACGCTATACGTAAAACGTTGAATTCTGAAATGTACTTAGGAGTTACTTATGTCAGACAAGGTGAGAGAAACCAGCAGCAAAGCTGCTTTGAAAGAAATGAAAGAAGATTATCTTCGCATGCTCGAAGAATCCTTTCAAAACACAACAGAAATTAAAAAAGGCGATGTAGTCGAAGCGCCGGTGGTTAGTATTACAGATGAATATCTGATCCTCAACCTCGGTGGAAAATTCGATGCCTATGCTGAGATCAGCGAATATTCCGATGATAAAGGCGCCCTTACCCTCGGGGTTGGGGACACACTCAAAGGCTATGTAGTAGATCAGAATGATCAAGGCTTCGTAGTCGGCAAAAGCCTCACCAAGCAACACGTGGACAAAGAGTCCATTCGTGATGCTTTCGAGAAGAAGATTCCGGTTCAAGGTAAGGTATATTCGGTCACCAAAGGTGGATTCAATGTTGATATCCTTGGCGCCCGTGCGTTTTGCCCAATATCGCAGATTTCTGTTAGACCGGTCGATGACACCACAAAGTACATCGGTCGGACCCTGGATTTTATAGTGATAGAGTGTTCGGAAAATTGTCGCAGGATCGTTGTTTCTCACCGACAATTGGCAGAGAAAGATGCCCTTAAGAAGAGAGTCGAAGTGCTTTCAAAGCTTTCCGAAGGGGAAGTAGTTCCCGGAAAGGTAATGCGGATGACTTCCTTTGGCGCGTTTATCGATATAGGCGGAGTGGAAGGCCTCATGCACATTTCCGAGATCGCCTGGCAACACGTGATCAAGCCTCAGGATATACTGAAGTCCGGGCAGGAATTAGATGTGAAAATCCTTTCGATTAAAGAAGACAAAGTGGCCTTATCACTTAAGGCTTTACAGGAGAATCCCTTTATTGCCGCCATGAGCGAAATCAAAGAAGGCGATGAAGTGAATTGCCGCATTTTACGTTTGCATAATTTTGGCGCCTTTGCCGAAATCACACCCGGAGTAGAGGGCTTGATCCCCGTTTCCGAGATGAGCCGCAACCGTAATATCGCCCATCCCCGCGAAATCCTCAAAGAAGGTGATTTCGTGCAGGTGCAGATTCTCAGAATCGATCCCGATACTCAGAAGATCTCCCTTTCCCTGAAGGCTTTACAGCCAGATCCCTGGGACAATATCGGTGATGTTATCAAGCTTGAAGAACCCTTTGAAGGAATAGTAGAATCATCTACAAACTTTGGCGTTTTCGTTACTGTAGCCAAAGGTATCACAGGCCTGCTGCCCCGTTCCAGAATGCGCATGAGCGATGTTTTCAAAAGTGGTGACACCGTTACTTTGATGGTAACTGCCATCGATCGCGAAAATCATCGTATCACTTTGGATTATACCGATCGCACTCCGGAAGAGATTGCAGCAGCTACCCGTCCGCGTTCCCAAGATCGTGCCGGCGGTGGTGGCGGTAGTTCACGTGATGGTGGTGGTGGCGGTGGATTCCGCGACAGCTATCGTGATCGTGGTGATAGTTATGGCGGTGGCGGACGTCGTGGCGGTGGACGCCGTGACGAAGAATGGCGTAAATATGCCAGTGAAAAGAGTGCCGTCGTCGAGGACAATCCCTTTAAAGATCTGTAAAATATAATGGCCGAAAATCAATTTATTAAGCTCCGAAAAGAGAAGCTGGCCAAGATTCGTGCCCTTAGCATCGATCCCTATCCGGTGCAAAGCGAACGTAGCCATAAGATAGCCGAGCTCTTGGCCGACCAGGATGGCTTTGTGGAAAGCTCCACAAAAGTCACTCTGGCAGGCCGCTTGGTGGCCATGAGGCGCCAAGGCAGAATCGGTTTTGGCAATATCGAGGATGATAGCGGCAGGATTCAGCTGTACGTTTCCAAGGTAGAATTGGGTGATGAAAATTATGAACTTTTCAAGCTCTGTGATGCCGGAGACTTTGTACAGGCTACTGGAACTGCCTTTTTCACCAAGACCGGTGAATATTCCCTGAAATGCCAATCTATCACGCTGCTCTCCAAAAACATCCGTCCTGTTCCCGCGGTGAAAGAAAGAGTCGTGGATGGCAAAACCATCCGTTACGATGAATTTTCAGATATTGAGCTGCGCTATCGCAAACGCTATCTGGACCTCCTGCTCAATCCGGATCATCGCCAGGTCTTTGTCACAAGGTCGCGGATCATCTCTGCTATTCGCAAGTTTTTGGACACCCGTGATTATATCGAGGTGGAAACACCTATCTTGCAAAGCCTGTATGGAGGGGCCAATGCCCGGCCTTTCGTTACCCATCACAATACCCTGGATGTGGATCTCTATCTCAGAATCGCTGTGGAATTATATCTGAAGCGTCTGATCGTAGGTGGATTCGAACGCGTGTATGAGATCGGGAAAAACTTTCGTAATGAAGGTATGGACCGCACTCACAATCCGGAATTCACCATGCTGGAATCCTACGAAGCCTATTCGGATTTAGAGGGTATGATGGATTTGGTCGAATCTCTGGTGAAACATCTGGCCAAAGCTGTGATCGGTAAAGACACGTTTAAGTTTCATGGCCATGAAGTAAATCTGGCCAAAGACTGGCGTCGGGTCGGTATGGCCGAACTGGTGCAGGAAGCTACCGCCATTGATGTACTGGAAGCTACTGCTGAGGATTTGGCAGATTTCTGCAAAGAACATGAATTGGAGATTCCTGCTGGAAGCGCCAAAGGCAAACTCATTGCCATCATTTATGAACACTTTGTAGAGCACACCCTCATCCAGCCCACTTTTGTGCGCGATTTCCCCAAGGAGATTTCTCCCTTGGCCAAAGCCAAACCCGGTAATCCGCTGCTCGCAGACCGCTTTGAATTGATCATTGCCGGCGCTGAATTTGCCAATGCCTTCAGCGAGCTGAACGATCCTCTGGATCAACGGCAGCGCCTGGAAGCTCAGGCAAAACTGCGCGAATTGGGCGATGATGAAGCCAATGTGGTGGATGAAGATTTTCTCGAAGCCCTGGAATACGGCATGCCCCCCATGGGAGGGCAGGGCATCGGCATCGATCGCTTGGTAATGCTGCTCACCGAGAATGACTCCATCAAAGAAGTAATCCTATTTCCCCAAATGAAACCCGGAAATTGATTCCGGGTTTTTTTAGGCTTGTGGATCCCTGTCTTGGATCTCGTTTTCCCAAAGTAAATGAACATTTCTTTCCCAATAATACCAACACTATAGTTATCAGATTTGAATGCGCTTCACCCCAAAAGACGCCGTATAGCAAATATAATCCTTGACCATATCCACTAAGCACGAATATTACCCTATCGACAGCAAGAGGATACTTAAAATATGACGATATTACAGATTATAAACTTCTTCGGAGGTCTGGCGCTGTTCATCTTCGGGATGAACAAAATGACAGACAACCTTCAGGCCGTGGCTGGCAATGAAATGCGCCGCATCCTCAAGAAGCTGACCAATACTCCGCTGAAGGGAGTACTGGTAGGCATATCCGTTACTGCCTTGATCCAAAGTTCCTCCGCAACCACGGTAATGCTGATCGGCTTTGTAAATGCTGGAATCTTGACTCTTAGTCAGGCTGTGGGTGTGATCATGGGCGCCAATATCGGCTCCACTATCACCGCTCAATTGATTGCCTTTAATATAGGCCACTATGCCTTCGCCTTCATCATTGTCGGGGTAATCTTTCTGCTCATCCGCAAAAGCCGCAAGATGGAGCGCTGGAGCCTCATCGTCATAGGCTTTGGCTTGATTTTCATCGGACTCGGACAGATGACCACCGCGGTAGGGCCCTTGCGCGACTCGCAGATGGCGAGAGACTTCCTGGTGCATATTTCCTCAAATCCGCTTTTGGGTATTCTGGTAGGGACTATTTTCACCATGATGATCCAGAGCTCCGCAGCTTCAGTAGGCATAGTCATCGTGCTGGCCAGCAATGGCCTGATCCCTTTTGAAGGTGCGCTGTATCTGGTTTTTGGGGATAATATCGGCACCACCATCACCGCCTGGCTGGCTTCGGTGGGCGCAAGTTCCAACGCCCGCAGAGTAGCTTTGGTGCACACTATGTTCAATTCCTTTGGCACCATCATCTTTAGTCTCTTGACCTATCTGGGGATCTACACTCTCGTCATCAACCGCCTCACTCCGGGCAATGTCTTTGCGGGTGAGAACCTGCCGCGACACATAGCGAATGCCCATACTTTTTTCAATATCTTTAATACCATGATCTGCCTGCCTTTTGCGGGTCTTTTTGCCAAAGCCGCCACCAAAATCATTCCCCAGGACAAGACCGAAACCGTAAGCATTGGCGAGCCCAAACACCTTGATTATCACCTGATTTCAAACAGCGAACTCGCGATCGCGCAATCGCTGAAAGAGATGCGCGAGATGCTCAGATTGGTGCGTTTGGGCCTCGAGATGAGCTATGAAGCCTTCAAGGATAAAAGTTATAAAAAGCAGATCCGCGTGAGCCGCATTGAAGCCGCGATCGACAGTCTGCAAAGAGATATCACCCTGTATCTGGTAGCAGTAAACGAGAAAACCAATGCCGATGATATCATCCAAAAAATCCCGGCGCTCCTGCACACGGTAAATGATATCGAAAAACTGGGCGATTTTACCGAAGAGGTAAATCACATCCTAAACTATCAGATCACAGCGCAGAAGCTGCCTCTCGAACCCATATTTTACGGTATGATCGATGATATGCAGGCCAAGATGATGTTTATGGTGGATCTCGGTGTGGATTATCTGGAAACCTTGCAGGAAGACCTGAGCTTCAAGATCTTTGAGATGGAAGGCCGCATCAATGAGCAGCACGCCAACCTCCGCAAAAAAACCCTCACCCTCATTCAAAATGGGGAATGCGGCGCTGCGGGCGGGCTGAATACCATCGAATATCTGGACCAGGTAGAAGTGATAGCAGACAAACTCAAGAATCTGGTGGAAGCCGGAAGTCAGAAGTTTATCTATTCCCGGATGGTAAAATCGTCCGAGGCAGTGGTAGAAGGATAAAACGAGGAGTCTAAGCTCTCAAACGGGCGACAATCTCCTTGATAAAATCCCGTGGCAAGTCGGTCTCCATCGTGAGCATGAGCAGTTTGTCCGGGAAATTCTGGCTCAATTTAACCATATCCTTACTTGTGCAGAGCAGATAATCACTGTCATCAGCCTCCAGCAGAGCCAGGCTTTTGGCATCCGTGAAACCGTGATGATCGGGGAAAATAAGCTGCCTTTGATAGTCAATGCCCAAGGCCTGAGCACTTCTGACAAAGGACTCGGGATGGGCTATAGCACAGAGCAGGGTGATTTTTTTGCCCTTCAGATCTTGCACTCTCAGGCGCCTGCCTTTGCGCAGGATCCTTCCACTGCTGCTTTTCACTTCATACACCAGAGCGCCGGTAGCAGAGAGCCGGGCTTTCAGCTCAGGATTTTCTTTACCCCAGGGCTTTTGGTGCAGGATGCAAATGCTGTCTTTCGAGATAGCAGAAAGTCCTTCACGCAGGTATCCTGCCGGCAGCACAAAGCCATTACCCAGCCCCAGTTCGCTGTCAAAGACCACGATGTCGATGTCCCGGGCTACCTTCAAATGTTGAAAGGCATCATCCAGGATCATCAGATCCAGACGGGGGAAGTACTCTTCAGCCAATTGCATCACTTCTGTGCGGAGCTTGCCGCTAAAGACAGGCACATTACCCAGTTGCGCCGCAGCCATCACCGCCTCGTCTCCCGCTGCATCTACTGTAGCCAAGAGCTGGCGCCCATCATAGATGAGGCAGGCAGTATTCTCCAGCAAAGCCTTATAACCCCGGGATGAATATGCTGTCATGAAATTGTGCTCGGACAAACTCTTCGCCAAAGCCATGGCAATGGGGCTCTTGCCGCTGCCACCCATGGTGAGATTGCCGATGCTGATTACTTTGAAGGGCGGTCTATAGGGCTTTTGAAAGAGATGTTTGCGGCGCCAGCGCATGTAGCCGGCATAAAGGAGGGACGCCGGATACATACTGTAACTGAGCCAGGAACGTTCTAATAAGTGCTTTTGGAGAAATCTATCGTGCATCACAACAGGCTGAGCTTACGGTCCATGATAGCCACCAATTTCTCTATATCAAAGGGCTTGAAGATCACGTCTTTCAGCCCATCCACTTTGGCGCGCACCAAGACATGATTGGGATCGTAACCAAAGCCTGTCATCATTATCACGGGGATCTTGTCGTCATAATCCTTCACCCGCCAAAACAGCTCATAGCCATCCATATCAGGCATGGCGATATCGGTGAGCACCAGGTTGACAGTGCCGCTCATGATCTTTTGCAGAGCTTTGAGACCATCCGAAAAAGTGTGAATATCCCACTCAGGACGCATGGCCTGAAGCTCTATTTTCAGACTTTCCACCAGTTCTTCTTCATCGTCCACTATGCAGATTAGCTTGGTCATGTGATTTCTTTCCCTGTAATGATTTTATAGATATTGAGATATTTCTTCCGGGTCTCCTGGATTACTTCATCTGGCAGAGTGGGCGCCAAAGACTGTTTGTCCCAGCCGCTTTCGTTTAGAAAATCCCGGATATACTGTTTGTCAAAACTCTTGGGACTCTGGCCAATCTGATAGCTCTCTATCTCCCAAAACCGTGATGAATCCGGAGTGAGGCATTCATCTAGCAAAATGATTTCACTGCCGATGGTGCCAAATTCGAACTTCGTATCCGCCACCAGGATGCCGGATTTTTTCAGCAAATCATGGGCATAAGTGTATAAAGCCACGGATTTATCTTTCAGCTCGCGGGCAATCCATTCGTCCATGTGTGACAGCATTTCGCGGTAAGAGATATTCACATCATGACCCTCTGTAGCCTTGGTGGAAGGCGTAAACAGAGGCTTGGGAAAGATCTGGCTCTGCTGCATATCTTCGGCGATCATCATTCCACCCACGGTGGCAGTATGCTGATATTCTTTCCAGGCACTTCCGCTGATATAGCCGCGCACGATGCATTCAAAAGGAATGACGCGCGTCTTTCTCACCAGCATGGAGCGTCCTTGCAGATACTCCTTGAAAGGATGCAATTCCGAAGGATAATCTTGCACTTGATCTGTAATAAAGTGATTGGGGGTAATCTCCCGGGTCTTTTCAAAAAAGTGCACCGAGATACCATTCAATACCTTACCCTTATCCGGTATCAGATTGGGGAAGACCACATCGAAGGCAGAGATGCGGTCGCTGGTCACGATCAGGAGCTCTTCTCCCAGATCATATATATCACGCACCTTGCCCTGCTGTGAAGATTTCACGATTGAGACATTTTTCAGTTCATTATGCATTAGCTCGCTCCTTAATATAATCATAAATTAATTTCATTTCGTCGGTAATACTTAGAGGTATCGCCAGCTTTTCATTTTCCCGGTATTCGGCTCTGTCGATGGGGAATTCGTAGATCCGGCCATTCACTTTGGCTTGGGCCAGCTGGCCTTGTTCGATTCTGAGGTCGCCCTCTTCCCAGTTCAGATCCTTGGCTGCATAAAGGAATTTCAGCCATTTGCGATAGTCAGATAGCAGCGCAATTTCATCGTCCAAAAGGTCTGCTTTGGCAAATTCCAAAGCCTCAAAATAGCTGTCCCGCTCTTTTTGCACCATCTCCAAAATCCCATTTTCTGGGCGCAGAAAGGTTTCTTTGAGCAAGATATCCAGCTTGTCCAGATCATGCTCCAGCTCGGTCTCTTTAGATGTGGATAGCGCCAGACACCAGCCCCGGCAGATCTCCTTTTCAAACTTATAACAAGGAAAAGTCCCCGTCTCACAAAAAGGTAGTTTCACGATGCGGGAAAGGGTATCCAGAAGATCCACCAGGAAAAAGCGGCTTTGGAAAGGACCGATATATTGCCAATCATCATTGCTGAACTGCTGAATGCTGATAAAAGGAAAACGGTGACTGTCCATCGCCAGATAGACGTAATCCGCCCAAGGATAGATGCGGTGCTGATAGATAGGATAATGATCCATAACAAAGCTTTTTAGCAAGATGAAGGCAGACATACTGTCCGGCATTTCGCGATACTCCAGCGTCTGCGCCTGCTCAAACAGCTCCGCCCAAAGCCTGTCCTCGCGTGATTGCAGCCAGTATCCATAGAGCTTTCTACCCACCCGCTGGCCGATGCCGGCATACAGATATTTTGTGTCGCTTTTCAGCGCATAAAACACCCAGCCCTGGGGCAGGCCTTTCAGTTCTTGGACAATGTCTTTGGTGATATCTCTACAAATCATACGCCCATTTTTTTATATCTGCAGATTGTGTCAAACAATATTCCATTCTGTGAGCCCGTAAGCTGTCTTCAGACGGTGCCTGAAAGAGATACTGCCAGGTTAAAGAAATGCTTCAGATCCGCAACCCATATTTTAAACCAGTTCTTCTTTTGTCAAAAACTGTGGCTTTGTTCCACACGAGACACAAAGGAATCCAGCTACCGCCGCCGTCATAAGACAGCGCTACATATCCATCAAATCCCCGTAATCTGTGGGATCTGTGAAATCTGCGAGAACCCCAAAATCCCCGTAATCCCCGAAATCTGCGTGCCCCCCCCAACCCAATAAACCGTGTAAATCCGTCTGATCCGTAAAATCCGTGTGACTATTATCTTTTAAGCAGACAGCCCTTCCAAACAATTCTCTTGACCAAATCCCGCCCTCCCTTCAGCTTTGCTTTATAAAATCTAAATAAGGTAGTGCCCATGATAAATATCGAACATCTTTTGCCCCTGGTGAGCAAGCCCTCACGTTATATCGATCACGAGATCAATGCCGTGCGCAAGAGCTTTTCCGCCCATCCCGTGCGCATGCTTTTTGCCTTTCCTGATGTCTATGAGCTGGGCATCTCGCATCTGGGCTTGAAGATCCTGTACTCCATTATAAACCGGCTGCCCTATGCCATGGCAGACCGCGTCTATCTTCCCTGGCTGGATTTACTTGACCTGATGAAGAAGGAAAATCTGCCCCTTTTTGGCTTGGAAAGCCGTGTCTCAGCCCGTGAATTTGACGTTCTGGGCATCACTTTGCAGAGCGAACTCACCTTCAGCAATGTCCTGGAACTCATCGAACGCAGCCACGTCCCCGTTTTTTCCAAGGAACGCACGGAGGATGACCCCATCGTAATGGTGGGCGGTCCTTGTGCTACCAATCCTTTGCCACTGGCGCCCTTCATCGATGTCTTCTTTTTTGGAGAAGCGGAGGAAGGCATTGTGGAAATGGCCGAAATCCTGCGGGATATTCCGGAGCGCAGCGCCCGGCTCGCAGCTCTGGCCAAGGTGGAAGGCGTATGGGTGCCACAGCAAAAGGACTCTGATTCCCCCTGGGATATCGAGATTCCTACCCAGATGATCCGCAGCCGCAAATACTCCGGCTTTCATACCTCAGAAAACCTGCACAGCCCCCAACTCCTTAGCTGGCAATTGGCTACCCACAATCGTTATGTAGCGGAAATCATGCGCGGTTGTTCCCGCGGCTGCCGTTTTTGCCATGCCGGATATTTTTACCGTCCCGTGCGCGAACGCGATCCCCAAGACATTCTGCAGAACCTTTTGGCCGAAGTCAAAGCCAACGGCTGGGATGAAGCGGGCCTGGTCTCGCTCTCCTCCAGCGATTACACCTGCATCCGCGAACTGCTCTTCAGCCTGCTGAGCCAACTCAATACAGACAAAACTCATATTTCCCTACCGTCCCTGCGGGTAGACAGTCTGGACGATTCCCTGGTGAGCCTCATGCAAAGCTTGGGCCGCGAAGGCCTTACCATCGCCCCCGAAGCCGGCTCCCAACGCCTTCGGAATGTGATCAACAAAAACCTTTCCGAAGAGGAAATCCTGCGTGGAGTAGAGCTCGCCATTTCCCTCGGTTGGCAAAAGATCAAACTTTATTTCATGATCGGCCTCCCCACGGAGACTGATGAAGATATTCAGGGCATCATTGACCTGGTTCAGCGCATCAATTCCCTTGCCAAAAAGCGCATGCAAATCAGCGTCAGCATGTCTCCCTTCACTCCCAAACCCTTTACCCCCTTTCAATGGGCCCCCATGCTCTCCCCGGAGCTGCTGCTGCAGCGCGCCCAATTTGTTAAGAGCAGCCTCTTCAAATCCAGAAATATCCGCGTAAAGTATCATACCATAGAAAATTCCGTGCTCGACGCCTGCATCACCAGAGGCGACACTGGCATGGCAAAAGTGATCTATACCGCCTGGCAAAATGGTGCCCTTTTTGATGGCTGGCGCGAAAGCTGGGACTATAGCAGATGGGAAGACGCCTTTGCCGCATCAGACATCGAAATCTCCCACTATCTTTCCGCTTTTGACACCGCTGAACCCCTGCCCTGGGATTTCATCGATATCGGCGTCTGCAAAGCCTTCCTCTTGCAAGAATATCAGAAGTCTCTGGCAGAAGAGACTACCGAAGATTGCCGCGAAGTCTGCACTCTGTGCGGAGCCTGTGACGATAGGGCAGAAACGGTGAATGCGCCCAAAACTGAACTGCCCCAGCTAAAGGCAGCCCCCAGCGCAGAAGCCATAGAATACAATCCCCATGTGCAATTTCGCTATCGCGTGAGCTATCAAAAGACCGGACTTCTGCGCTTCATTTCTCACCTGGACTGGATGCGCATGCTCTTCCGCCGGGTAGCCATGCTTCAGCTGCCCACCGTATTCACCATGGGCTTTTCTCCGCATCCCAAGGTGAGCCTCTCCCCTCCTCTGCCCGTGGGTGTGGAAAGCCTCTGCGAATATTTTGACATCTCCTTTTATGAAGAGCTGCCGCCACAGGCTATCCTGCAGGAATTTCAGCGGAACCCGATCCCTGATTTTGTGATCACAGATTGTGTGAGCATAGCTAAGCGCGCACCCCGTCCCAGCCAGGAAAAACTGCTGCTGGAGCTACCCACAGACCTGCTCCCCAAAGCTGCACAACGCCTTGAAGAATTTGCCCAAACCGAAGAATTCAGCTATCTGAAGGAAACTGAAAAACGCCGCAAACTCTATGATTTGAAGAAGATCGTGATCTCCCTAAAGCTTGAGGAGCAGCAGCTTTTCATCGAAAAATTGCTGGAAAGCCCTTCCCTGTATGATCTGCTCTCCGCTATCCTGGATCTTGACAAAGAGACCCTGTATCATTGCCGCGCTGTGCGCCAGGACTTTGTATTTTGAGCGCGATGCTCAGGCCAATGATAGCCGAGAAACAAAAAGGCTCCGGGTTTACCCATCATGCTTAGATATGCCATCATGACGCAAGCCCCTCCTTGAAAGAATCCAGGCAGCGGCTTTAGCCGTTGCGCCCCAAGCTACCACCCCCTCCTTGAAAGAATCCAGGTGGCGGTTTTAACCGCCACGCCTGAGCTGCCGTCCAAGACAAGACTCCTTCCTGGCCTTTGAAGGCCAGGCACCCGCAGCGAGATGAACCCATCCATCTCCCGCTAAATATCACCTGCCAAAATCAAAACCCCCTCCACCTCCACTATCCCCTGCCCAAAATCCACCTAACTCCACCTCTAATATCCTCTGCCCAAAACCCGCCTA
>CAXZAB010000038.1:0-13296 GCA_964293715.1 uncultured bacterium
TTATCTCTTTAGCAAACAGTGCTGCTAAGAAAAGAGGCTGCGATATAAAACGCAGCGGCGCCGGAAATCCGCTTGCAAGGCCTGCTCGCTTTTGCCTGCGCAGAAAGCTGAAGGGTTTTGCCTAATCCTGGATAAAAGGAGTTCCCAGGGCGGATTCAGCCACAAGAGGCGCTGCTGTGCCAGGAAAGCACGGTTGACACTGCTTTCCACTATACCGCCTCCACAAGCTACGATTCCTTGATATTGTGGGGTATCTTTGCTATTAAAATCAGAAGACTCAGAAGCGGGTGTCCACTCCTGAGTCTTCAGTAATATATCGGTTTCAGCTTTGCGGAAGGCGGTCCAGCCTTGGGCCAAAACATAGTCCGCAATGCTCTGTGAATACTGCTCTACAAAGATCTCATCGGTATCCCGATAAGGGATGCGCCAGCTGGCAGCCAGGGCTCTGGCCAAAGTGCTTTTGCCAGCAGAGCTAAAGCCGATGATGTAGAGTTTCACAGCTTTATAATCTGGAACCTACGTCCTTTTCCACGGCAGCGCTTAAGACCACACATTTATCGGTGAGCTCTTTTGCTTCCGCCAGAGTCTTCTTTTTGTAGTTTTCATCGGTAACACTACTGAGATTTATCAGGACGTTGAGGTTTGCCGCTTTGGCAGCAGCCAGGGCGGTAAGAGCAGCTACTCCGGCATCTGAAAGTGCATTCAGATTACCGATTTTTGCCACTTCTTTAGACAGTTCCAGGGCTTTAAGGGAGAGACGCAGGATACTCATGGGTGCGTTAATCGCAGCCTTTGTACCCAGTTCCATCTGCTCATCGCGATATTGGATCTCTTCATCGGTCTTTTTGGGCAATCTCATAGCTTCCATCATGGAGTCAAAAGCTTCAGAATCCAAGTCAATGCAGTGGATGGCTTCTTCCTTGATGTTCTGACCCATGGGAGCATATTTGAGAGCAGCATCCTGCACCTTTTCATAACCTTTTTTGTCGATGGTGAGATTGGACACCATGGACGAAAGAGCTCCGCTCATGGCAAGGCATAAAGCTGCCACAGAACCGCCTCCGGGAGTGGGAGAATCGGTGGAAAGCAGGTCGCAGAATTCAATCACGCTTAAGTTCACCAAACAGTCCGCTTTGGCGATAGCATATTCGATCACCTTTTTATCCAGATCAAAGGGGCCAAGCTCTGCCAGTCCCATGGATTGGATCGCTGTTTCGATGATCATCTTTTCCGGAATACCGGTAGATTCGTTCATCTTATCAAGATAGTATTTGCCAGCTTCCAGGATCGCCGCTTTGGGGATGAGGCCGACTAATTCGCTACCGGTCACTTCCAGACCCTTTTCGTGTGCCATTTCGCGCACTTTATCCAGGACTGCATGAGGGGGCGTAATCTTGTAATTGGTAAGATTGATGCTGATCTGAGCACGGTTGTAACCGTCTATATACCAGCCCACGGCTTTGCAATGGGTAAAGATGCCGGGTTCTCTTACTCTTTTGCCGTCTTTGTCCCTGATGATTTTACCATTTTCATCGCGGGCCAAACGGCCACTTTCACGGATGGAAAGGGCGATGTCATGGGCTTTCTTTTTGTCACGTGTATTCAGATTGATATTGTAAGCAATCAGGAATTCACGGGCAGAGATAGCGGTGGCACCACTTTTGGCGTTGAAGGTGTGCGGGCCAAAGTCCGGCTTCCAGGCAGGATCTTTGGCTTTGTCTGCCAAAGCTTCATATTCGCCGGAGCGCACGTTCGCCAGGTTTTGCCATTCGGGTTTGCTGGCGGCATTTTCATAAAGATATACGGGGATATTCAGCTCTTCACCCACGCGCTTACCCAGCTTTTTGGCATACTCTACGCATTCATCCATAGTCATACCTGAGATTGGGGTCAAGGGGCAGACGTCGGTGGCGCCCATACGGGGATGCTCACCTTGGTGTTTGCTCATATCGATCAGTTCTGCGGCTGTTTTAATCGCCTGAAAGGCTGCTTCCACCACTGCTTCGGGTTCTCCGGCCATGGTGAAAACGGTGCGGTTTGTATCCGCTCCAGGGTCCACATCTAAAAGTGAAACGTTTTTTACGGATTTTATAGCATTAGCAATAGCATCCAGGATTCCTTGATCCCGGCCTTCACTAAAATTTGGAACACATTCCATTAATTTCATGTTTGTACCTCGTTTTGTTTATGTATTTTTACTTTAATTATTTTCTTATCTGTAGCCTGTAAGACTTGAATCTTGTAGGGATCTATGGTGATGAATTGCCCTTGAAGCGGGATTCTCTCCAAATGATCCAGGATCAGTCCGGCTATTGTCTCATAATCGCCTTTGGGCAGCTGGATATCGTGATCATCAGCCAGATGATCGATCTCCACATCCGCCATGGCAATCCAGGTATTGGGGCTGATCTTCTGCACATCCCTCTCCTGCACATCGTCATACTCATCTTCGATCTCGCCCACGATTTCTTCCAGAATGTCTTCGATGGTTACGATTCCCGCAGTTCCGCCATAAGAATCCACGATAATGGTCATGGATTTATGCTGCAACTGCATCTCTCTCAAGAGGATATCCACGTCCATATTTTCAGGAGCGAAGAAAGGCTCGTGCACCAGATCTTGAGCACAGGTGTCTTTACCATTACCATTTTGATATTTGAGAATGTCATATATAATCAGCACGCCGATGATGTCGTCTATGCTGTTTCGATATACGGGATAACGCGTATAGCCTTCCGCTCTGGCGATTTCGGAGATTTCGGCAATGGTAGCGGTTTCGGGTATTGCCACAATTTCCGTGCGGGGCACCATCACGTTGCGTGCATCCATATCTTTCAAGTCCAGCGCGTCTTCGATCATCTCCAATTGTGGAGCCATGGCGCTGTCATCACTGCTTTCATTCAGCAAAAAGCTGATATCGTCTTTGGTCAAATAATCGTATTGATTGTTGTCATCCAGATTGAGCAATTTACGCAGGCCCCTATTGAGAAAGCTCACTACTGCCACAAAAGGGCGAAACAGGTAATAAAAGAAAATGAGCACGGGAAAGACTTTGGGGACAATGGTATCTGCATAATCACGAAACACCGCCTTGGGCACGATCTCCCCAAAGATCAGAACTATGGTACCAATGATCAGAGCAGTATAGCGCGGATCAAAGCTGGTCCCAAGTTTTGCCACAAATAAAGTGGTAAGCGAGGCCAATATAGCATTGGCGATGTTGTGCACAATGAGGGTGGTACCCAGGAACTTATCCGGCTGCTTCATAAAACGAAGCAAGGAAGCATCGCGCCTGCTTTTGCGGGAGGAGTGTTCAAGCGCGATCATATCAATTGAGATCAAGCCCGCCTCCAGCCCTGAAAAAAACAGGGACAAAAGCAAAAAGAAAAGCAGTACGAACAGGATAAGTAAAACCTGCATCATTTATTCATTTACCTTCTCATTTCTCCAGGCCATTCGTAGTGACTGGACAAATTCATCTATGTCTCCTGCCAAAAAACCATCGAGATTGTAGCTTGTCAAGTTTATTCTGTGATCGGTAACCCGGGATTGAGGAAAATTGTAGGTTCGGATCTTGGCAGAGCGGTCTCCGGTGGATACTTGCGCCTTGCGCGAAGAAGCAATTTCCTGCTCCTGTTTGCTGATCCTCAGGTCCAGCAATTTACTGCGCAGCACCTTCATAGCCTTGGATTTGTTCTTAATCTGAGACTTCTCATCCTGACAGGTGACTACCAGTCCCGTGGGAACGTGAGTAATGCGAACCGCAGAGTCTGTGGTATTCACACTTTGTCCGCCATTGCCGCTGCTGCGGTAGACGTCTACCCTCAGGTCGTTATCACTGATTTCGATATCGATTTCTTCGGCTTCGGGCAGCACCGCCACCGTAACCGCTGAAGTGTGGATACGACCGCTGGATTCCGTGACGGGAACCCTTTGCACGCGGTGCACTCCGCTTTCAAAGCGCATCAGCCCATAGGCATTTTCACCGTTTAATTGCATCACAACTTCTTTATAACCGCCCAAGCCGGTTTCGCTCATATCGATAATCTGTTTCTTCCAGCCTTTTTGCTCGGCATAATAGCAGTACATACGATAAAGATCTGCCACAAAGAGTGCAGCTTCTTCACCGCCGGTTCCGGCTCTGATTTCGATGATGGCGTTCTTTTCGTCATTGGGGTCATTGGGGATCAGCAGGTCTCTGAGCTTAAGATCGATCTTTTCCAGGGATTCACTCAGATCTTCCAGCTCTGCTTTGGCCAGCTCCACCATTTCGGGATCGTGTTCAGTATCGTGCAGAATTTTCGTATCCTGGATTTCTTTTTGGGTATCCAGATGGTTATCCCAACATTCGATGATCCCCGAAAGCTCCTTATAGCGGCGCATGAGCTTTCTATACTCACGGGCATCGCTCATCAGGGTGGCGTCTGAGACCTTTACCTGAAGTTCGAGAAATTCTTTTCTGAAGCTTTCCAGCTTTTCTGTAGGCAACATATCAGTTTCCCAGCAGGATTACTTTGTGCTCACTATAATCCATATCCAAAGCGGCTTTCATAGCTACCAGTGCGGTCTCGATCATGTCATCATCCGGGGGCTGAGTGGTGATGCGTTGCAAGGCCATACCGGGCACGGTCATTATTTTTACCACAGGGTGTTTCAGGTTCTTTCCAGAAAACTTCAGCACTTCATAGCTTACCCCGGAAATGATGGGAATCATCAGAAGATGGTAGCCCAAACGCAGATACATCGGGATAGGGCCTCCCAGGATAAAATGCGAAACCAAGGTATCCGTGATGGAAAAGATCAGGATGCCCACCAGCAGCACAAAGAACATAAAGCTGGTGCCGCAGCGGGGGTGAATGGTGGTATAAGTTTGAATATCATTGATTTGCAGATTGCTCTGGTGTTCATAGGCGTTCACATTCTTATGTTCGGCGCCATGATAGCGGAAGAGACGCTTGACGTCTTTCATCAGCGAGATCAGCCACACATAGAGCACAAAGAATACAATCCGGATGCTACCCGCAAAGAGATTGAAGAAGAAATCCTGCTTGGAAAGCTTCAGCCAATCCGCCAGCTTGTAGGGCAGAAGTCCAAAGAGCAGAAAAGCCAGACCAAAAGCAATGACATAACTGCCAATTTCTGCGCCCTTCTCCATCCACTTGCTTTTCTTTTTGTTCGCCTTCCCCTTGGCCTCTTCTTCGGCTATCAGGTCCAGCTCATAACGTTCGGCTGAGAAATTGAGGGTGGTAAGGCCGATCTTCATCATCTCTATCAAGGATACAAAACCGCGGATGATGGGCAGCCCTAAGAATTTATGCTTTTGAGTAAGGCTGATAAAGGGAGTGAGCTTGAGCTCGATATCCCCGTTTTTTCTGCGCACAGCGGTAGCCAGGCGCTCTGGTCCGCGCATCATTACGCCTTCGATGACCGCTTGTCCGCCCACATTTATTTCTTTTTTCATTTTTGCTTACCTTTTCCTTATCTGTTTGCCTCTGTGGCAGTTCAATTGCAAGTTAGCCACAAAGGAAGTTCTTGTCAACAAAGAAAAACGCCACTCTCCTCATATTCTGAGGTAGACTGGCGTAAATCTTTGAGAGAGAACTAATTCTCTGAGGTATTTTCTGAGGTATTCTCTGAGGTATTCTCGGAAGTGTTCTCTGAATCCTCTGGATTCTCTGAAGAGATTTTGTATCTTTTATTAAATTTTTCCACGCGGCCAGCAGTATCCATGATCTTCTGCTTTCCAGTGTAGAAGGGGTGGCATACGTTGCAGATATCCACCTGCATATCTCCCTTGGTGTTGCGGGTCTCAAAGACGCTTCCGCAAGCACAGGTAATGGTTGCCTTCATGTATTTCGGATGAATTCCTTCTTTCATTTATCTTGCTCCTTGTACGAATTAAAGAATATTTTGATTCCATCATTTTGCACTAACGGTTTATGTCAAGCAGAGACTTATGCTTTCCCGGATTTGAGCATTTGAAACCTCATAAATAATCTGTAAATCGTAGTGCCTCCGCATTTTTCACTTGACATAAACCCTAGTGCTTTAAGATTGAGTACGATTTGAAACGAAGCGCATTGACTCGTATAAAATAAAACACATAATTTAAGGAGTATGAACATGACAAAAGCCGATCTTGTAAAAAGAATCTCGGAAAGCACTGGAATTATCCGTAAAGACGTCGCTGTAATAGTTGATGGCCTTTTCCAAGGCGTCAAAGACATTTTGAGCGAAGGCGAACACTTAGAAATTCGTGGCTTTGGCACATTCCGTCTGAGGACCCGTAAACCGCGCATGGGTCGTAACCCCAAGACCGACGAAAAAGTTCCGGTACCAGAACGCACAGTTCCCACTTTCAAGTTCTCCCGCGACTTTAAGAACAGTGTCGTCGATCTAAAAATCAAGAGTTAGGAGGACTAATATGCCTTGTGGAAAGAAAAAGAAACGTCACAAAATAGCAACTCATAAGCGTAAAAAACGCTTGCGCAAGAATCGCCATAAAAAGAAATAAATGATTCACAAGGCTGCTGGCCAAGCAGCCTTTTTTTATTGCCAAAATCAGACTGGAAATTCCGACGAAGATGAAGGAGAATACCATGATGACCAAAGCCCCAAAAAAGCAGGCAGTGTCCAGAGTGAACTTCTTTCGCAGTGATCTGAAGAACAAAAAAGCCCCTTCGATCGACATTATCCCCAAGAAACATATGGTGGCCTTGAACGAAGGTTGTCAGGATCCCTATCAGCTCATCCAAAAGGATTTCCTGGAGCGGCTGGAGCTGCTTTCCCTCAATCGCTATATGTCCCCCACCTCAGAGCTTCTTCACCAGAAACTGGCAGATTATGCCGGGGTGGAAAAAGAGCAGATTCTCTTTGGTAACGGGGCGGACGACATGCTGTATCACCTCTTTCTGGCAGTGCGGGAAGATGCGCGGAGCTTTGCCCTCAGCCTGGCGCCCTCATATTTTGATTACGAGACTATGTGCGGGGCAGTAAATCTGGGCATCCGCTTTCTGGATATGACACCCGATTTTAGCTTTGATGTAGAGCAGTATATCGAGCTGGCCCGGAATCCCCATTGCCGATTGGCCATACTGTGCAATCCGAATAATCCTACCGGTAATCTATTGCCTCTGGAGCATATCCGCCAGGTCATCACAGCTCTGCCAGATAAACTGGTGGTAGTGGATGAGGCTTATTTTGAATTTTCCGGCTTCAGCTTTGTGGCTGAACTGGACAAATATCCCAATCTCATCCTCATCCGAAGCTTTTCCAAAGGATTTTCTGCAGCCGGCCTCCGCTTTGGCTATGCGATCTCTTCACCCCAGAACATCGCTGAACTCTGGAAAACTCAGATTACCTTCCATACCAGCACCTTAGTTCAGGCTTTTGCGCTATCCATCTTGGAAAACAGGGAGCTTTTCTTAAGCCATGTGCAGCAAATCATCGCTCTAAGAGACGGACTTTACCAAGATCTGAAAGAGATGCCGCAGCTGATTGTGCATCCCTCCGCCACAAATTTCCTCACTTTCTCCCTGACGGAAAACTGCACTGATCTCTATAATCATCTGCAGAATAGCGATATAGCCGTGCGGAAACTGGGAACCCATCCGGCGCTGCAGAACTGCCTGCGGGTAAGCATCGCCTGCCCGGAAGATGTGAACGCCTTTAGGGATGAAGTGAAGGCATATTTGGCTAAATAAGCGCCATTAAAGCCCGGTATGAACCAACAACCAAGCCATAATTGGGCTTTCGTGAAAAATGGGAGAATGCCGGAAACAAATTTACCTTGACACGGATACCAGATTGATAATCTTACATTTAGGTACGTCACACATAGAACAACAGTCTGATTTGTGGCGACGGACAGAAAGAACACTAAAGAGGTAAATCATGAAAAAACTTACTAAACAAATCCTCCTTGCCGGTGGTCTGCTTTTCTTTGGCTATCAGGTCTTTCGTATGACCCGCTTGATAAGATCTATTATAGCCCTGGACAAATCTCTGCCGGAGTATCTGGAATCTGTTTACGGGGAAATCCCCAAAGTTAGCTGCGCTCTTAATGCACACATCACTGTGAACACAAAGATCATCGTGAAGTATAATGCTGAGATCCTGGCAAAGCATAACGATATTGAGGCGACAACCAGACAGTACATAGCGGATTTTTATCCACTGCTGGCCAATAGCAGGCTGAAAGTAAACGTTGTGGAAGCAAGTCTTTAAGATAAACTAATGATCTCAACAACACTCAAGGAGACTATCCTATGAAAAGATCACTACTTATGCTCTTGGTTTTTGCCCTGTGCAGCACAATTCTCAGCGCGCAGACCGGAGCACAGAGCCCGGACCTCATCGCTCAAGAAGCACTCAATGCCAGCTACGCAGATGCGCTCAACGAAATAGGCCGTATCAATCGTCCTAAGCATCTGCCCGTAAGCTTTTCCAGCGATTTAGCCGATGTGAATCTAAAAATTTACTCCGCAGATAAACCTTACAATTTGCCCTATGAGAATCCAAAGATTCACGTCGCAGGTGCACCCTATCTCATTAGAAATATATCACTTCAGGAGACAATCAATCTTGTTGCCGGCACATATTATGTTTTGGCCTCAAAAAGCGGCTATCTGGACCATATCCAAGTGTTTGAGGTACCAGCACCTGCTGCCATCCCAATCTTTCTATATCCTGAGGGAATTGTTTCGATCCTGAAAACTAAAAAGAAAGTGCTTGCCCCCAACACGTTGAAATTGAGCAGAATTGACTCGACCGGCAATCTACTGAGCTGGACAATTGCAGAGCCTCAATACAGATACATTATTGATAGAAGTGAAAACGGTGCCGATTGGCAAAATGGCCTAATCAGTTTCAGTAGCGGGGTAAGGCAATGGAAAGACCCCGATGGCAAGCCAGTGCAATATTACCGAATATATGGAGTCAAAGATGATCGGATTTCCCTGCCCTTGATGGCCAGCCTCTCCCAAACTGCCAAAGCGGATGATTCGCCCCTCCTTTTCCCTGATGATACAGGACATCCTTCTTTTGTGCCCTACGATGATCCTCCGGCAGTGATCGAAAGAATATTACCCGTGTATCCTGATCTTGCCAAACAGAACAAGATACGAGGCACGGTAGTATTGGAAGTGGAAATATTCAAGGATGGCTCTGTGGGTAGAATTATCGTAAAGCGCTCGATTCCCGGTTTGGATGACGCCGCTATTGATGCAGTTCGAAAGTGGAAATTCCAGCCTGGAAAAGCCGATGGACAAGCTATTGATGTCTTTATTTTTATCCCAGTTGAGTTTAGTCTGGATTAGTCGGGCCAAGCCGGTTTATCACGGCTTTTGCTTGCTTATGCAAGTGCATCCAGAAGAACAGCTAATACGCACGTCTATAAATGGCTCCTTGGTGCAGCTCATCTGATGGCAAAAAGCAACTCCTGCCACTGTTTTGTTAAGGCAATTGATCTGCTGCCGGGGGATCAGTTCTGCCTGGCCGCATTCCAGCAGCAACACAGCTTTCCACCAAGGTGAATCCCATTTGGGCCAATAGGGATCCAGCTTTATACTGTTTAGCGATTCATCTGCCTCCAGGGCAGCGCCCAAGTCATAAAACTGCGCCAGAGCAGCAGCATCATAAACAAGCCGTATATTGCTGCGCAACAAGGACATCTCTTCCCGCCTCATCTTGCTTGCTCCGCTAAGCTCTTTATATAGAGGCATACTGTTGCCAAGGGGCAAGCTGCGCATTTTGGTCTTTTTAGGCAGAAAGTTTTGGCATGGCTGATCAAGAGCGCATGGTATTCCCGATACAGATCTGTCTGGGGCCTCAGATGCTGCATGAACCAATTTTGTAATTCGTGGTAACGAACCTTAGCAGAACATAGTCCCAAACGGCTGAAGATGCGGATGGTATAGGCATCAATCACAAATATCGGGAGCTTATAGCCATAAAGCAAAATGGAATCAGCCGTTTCCGGGCCAATGCCCTTTAAAGACAAGAGCCAGGGGCGAAAATCTGTTAGATCGTATGTACCCTGATAGCTCAACATGGCCTGAGACACGTCTATCAGCACCTCGGATTTCTTGTTGTGATAACCGGAAGGACGGATTTGCTCGGCTATTTCCGCTGCATTTGCATTTGCTTGTCCCAGTGCTGCCATGCTAAGTTTTTCTGCTGCCCGCAGATTCGCCAAGGACTTTTCCACGTTTAACCAGTTGGTATTTTGGGTTAAAATAGCCCCGATGACGATCTCATCGATGCTCTCGCTCCACCATTTATTACGCCGTCCATATTCTGTGCGTAGGAGCTCGTATATTTCCTGTAAGCGCTTTCTTGTTTCTATTTTCATGCTATATATTCCTTGCCTCATTCCAGTTCTGTTTAAGTTCGAGTTGAAAATACATTAAAACCAAATTGAAGAAAGGAGGGAGGAAGATCGGCACTCCGTGGCGCAGAACGCTGTTTCTGCAAAACCGTGCCTGATACAACCTTCTTCCCTATCTTTTAAAACAAATCGGCATTCATATAAGCATTTTCCCGCAGGAACGGCGTCCTGCACTACAATCCAGACCTGCAGACCCGGAAGCCTATGTAGTGGGCAGTGCGGTATGGATCGAAGGCACTCCGCCGTGCGACCCGGCTGAAATTGGCATCTTGCCCCCAGTATCCTCCCCGTTTTGCGCGTGACAACCCGCTATTGGGACCCTTCGGATTATTGATGGGACTGCTGCTATAATAATATTGGTCCCACCAGTCCCAACACCATTCATACAGATTACCGCTCATATCATAAAGACCGAGCGCATTCGGGGATTTGCTGCCAACGGGATGGGAGCTGTTTCCTGAATTTGCTAAATACCAACCCACGGCATTGAGATCATCCGAACCGCTATACAAATAATCCGGATTATTGGCGGCTCCCCGGGCGGCATATTCCCATTCCGCCTCGGTAGGCAAACGGTAGCCATTGGCAGTCCAATTGCAGATCGCCGCGTCCCAGGGGGCGTTATAGACGGTATTATAATCGGTAGGCACCGCTCCCCAATCAGCCGGATCAGTGGAGCCACTGATAGTGTAAACAGGTGTCAAACCTTCACTTATACTGCGTAGATTGCAATACTGCAGGGCAGAATACCATCTCAGGCCATACACAGGATAGCTATCCCCAGCTCCATAATGAAAAGCAGGATGGGAGTTCATGACGGCAGTATATTCCGCTTGTGTCACTGGATATTTAGCCAGGTAGAAGGAATTTAGAATCACGGTGTGGGTGGGCTGTTCAAGGTAAGTCAGGCCTCCTCTGGTATCGCCCATGGTGAAGGTTCCGCCGTGGACATAGATAAGAGAGTTCGTAATGCCCGCTGTAAGGGCTGTTACATAATAAAATGAGTGCTGCTGGCTGATCGATGTCGTCCATGAACTTCCTGTGAAGGTCCCGCTGAGATCTTCGCTAAATGACAGGATACCGGGATACTGAGAGGAATAAACTTTGTACCCGAGGGCGCCTGGCACTTCATCCCAGATCAGGGTGACTAAAGGTATGGGAAGAGACTCATCCATATCAATAGTCAGTCCTTGGACTTCGCGCTCAAGCTCTGTTTGCGAAAGCTGTGTGCTGACATTATCGTTTGGCGCTTTAGCTTCCCGCATACCTTTTACAAACTCGTCCGGGGTAGACGGCAATTCATTGTTAGAGATGGAAACCGGGTTGATGGTGGGGCTGAGGGCAAGCACAGCCACACACACGGACAGCAGCATCGCGGCCGCAAGGATCTTTTTCATGAGACCTCCTTTCAAAACTGTTTTGATAGTACCAATTCAGTTTGAGTCCCGGATCTTGTTATAAATTCCAAACCTTTTTTATTCAGGTTTTGTGAAGACCTATCTGCAGATCTTCGCTACACACAATATATGCTTAAAGCTGATGGTAAGGACTACGAGCAGATAGTTGCAGAATAGTTCAAATCCCTATTTTTTGTCAAGCAGAATAATGCAGGCAATTTCCCATTCTTTCAGAGCCTGATATTGAACTGCAATGATGCTGATTGGGAAAAGTGATGGGAATAGGTAAGCAATAAGTTTATTGAAGTAAAGACAACTGGAATAGGCATATACACTCACGAACACGGTGGCACGCATGACAGTGATCAAAATAAGGATGAAAGACGATATAAACCTATCAGACATATTTGAAGTAAAGCCATTATGACGAAAAAACCAGCGAGGGCTCTCCCCCACTGGTTTTAACTTAATAAACAAGGTCTTTATACTATTGCAATTTCACGATTTTGGCAGTGGCAGTGCTGCTCCCTTGACTTGCGCGCAGGAAATAGATCCCATTGCCACAGCTGTTTCCAGTTTGATCCCGGCCATCCCAAGAAAGATTTGTGCCAGGCAAGCCGCTCAGCTCTCTCACCAATTGACCTCGCTGGTTATAAACTCCTATCATGAGCGGAGCCGATGACTTACTTTCGGCCAAGATGCTCAGTTCACCTGCAAAGGGAACCGGATAGGCTTTGAGGCGCAGATCGGAGACAGGCACTTGAACCAGAGCAGAGCTTGCGGTGTAAGCTTCCCAAGTAAAATCGATTCTCTCATCATTCATAAAGTCAGCATCCCAGTCTTTATACTGCATGATGACATAATCCGGATTGCCATTGGCATCGTAGTAAAAGAGATCGCGGTAATCAGTTCTCCATTCATCCCCGTAGTACTGTTCTTCGGAGCTGGTCTTGCGCAGTTGATCATCGTAGGTGTAAACCGTTCGGTAACACTCCCACCAAGAATAGTTGTGCCATTCAGATTCAGTCTGCAGCAGCACCTTCCCAGGAAATCCATCTGATTGAGTTAAAAACAGCATGGGATAATTGTGAGAAATAAAGCTTATATAATCGGCGCCAGTAGAAGTATCCTGGGGATGATACGTGGTCTCCCTCTTGTACTCTTCTGCCCAATTTACAGAATCTGCAGAGCTGTATTCATACTCCTCGATGATCCGGCCCTGGCCGTCAAATTGGAAGCTGGTGCGGGAATAGTCATCTTCATTATCATCCCCAATAAAATACTCAAAGGTGGTTCCCGTTCCATAGATAATGTGCATCCTGGAAGTGAGCACCAGTTCACCGGATTCATCAAAGTAGGCGCACATCCGGACCAGGCGGTTCTGAGAATCGTATTCCGAAGTGAGTTTAAAGCTCAAATACCAAACGCCGTCATAAAAATCATACATGTCGGTAGATTCTACCATTCCTGCAGCGTTGTAGGAAAACATCACCTTCGACGTAGGTTCAGACC
>CAXZAB010000039.1:0-13014 GCA_964293715.1 uncultured bacterium
TGTTGCGATGGATCAATCCCGCAAACACGGTCTTCCCCACTCCGGTTTCTCCCGTAATCAGAGCCGTTGTGTCCAGAGCGGCAATCTTCTTAAGTTTTTGAATCAAGGTCTGCATCGGAGGGCTATTGCCAATGATAAGGTCTGTGTTTATATCCTTTTGCACCATAGCGTTGAGGCGTTTGTTTTCGGCAATCAGCCACTGCGCTTGCAAGGTTTTTTCCACCAGGATGTTGATCAGATCCAGATTGCGAATGGGTTTTTCGATAAACTCACTGGCTCCCAGCTTCATGGCCTGCACAGCAGTCTCGATGGAAGCCTGTCCGCTCACGGCTATCACTGCAGTATAGGTATATTTAGTGGATATTTCGCTGATCAGATCCAGTCCGTTTTCTCCGGGTAAGACCAAATCTACCAAGGCGATATGATACCGGTGGAATTGTAACTTGTGACGGGCTGCGCGCACACTGGTTACAGCAGTTACTGTGTACTGATTCTCCAATTGAGATCCGAGCAAATCCAGGCTATCCTGAGAATCATCTACGATCAGAATGTTGTGTTTTTCTTTCATAATAATAGACTCATGATAGCTTTATCTTCGTAATCCCAAACGGTCCTGATGGGAAAGGTTTCTTCTGACAAGAGCTCACACTGGGGAGGTTGGCAGAGGTCTTTGATTTGCTTCGGATCCAGCTCCAGATCCAGCTGCAGATACAAACACGGCTGGCTATCTTGTTCACGGACGCCGGTTGTGATTCGTAAGTCTTCAGCATAAGAGCTGAGCCGCAAAAGTTTGGATTCATACCACAGGGCCAGGTACAGGGGCTGGATCTTGAGATTTTGCCCCTGGGCCTGATCCTGGCGGGTAAAGACTATTTTATGCTTGATTAAGAGACTGTGCTGCAAATAGTTCAGCTCTTGATCAAGCCAGTCGTTTAAACAGATATCCTGCTCAAAGGCAAGGCTTTTGCCCTCCAAATGATGGCGAAGGTCTTTGAGCGTATTGTCGATTCCGATCCCGGCGTTGTAGATCTTGCTTACTTCACTTAATTCCGGATGGCTCTTGCTCAGTCTTTGAGCGTAGCCCAGGACCAGGTTCAGATGGTTATTCAGGTTGTGAACCAATCCTTCCAAAATCATGCGTGCCAGGATGTTATCATTCATAACTTAATGTGTTTTCTTATATTCTTTCAGGCCTTCGCGGAAAATGTGCATGGCCTTTTTAAGACTCTCTTTATTGAGGATATAAGCCAGCCTGAGCTCGTTCTTGCCCAGTCCAGGGGTGGCGTAAAATCCTTCAGCCGGAGCTGCCATCACAGTTTCGCCATTGATCTGGAAATCGTTGAGCATCCACATTACAAAATCTTCTGCATCTTCGATGGGGAGCTTTGCTATGATATAAAAGGCTCCTGCCGGCTTTTCGCAGACAATTCCTTCGATGGCAGAAAGTTCATCAAAAACCAGATCGCGCCGGGATTGATATTCGGCAACCATCTTCTCAAAGTACTCATCCGTAAGATATACACAGGCATTTGCCGCCAATTGATCCACAGTGGGCGGACAGAGCCTGGCCTGAGCAAATTTGAGCGTAGCCTGCATCAGCTCCTTGTTTTTGGAGACTATGCAGCCAATCCGCGCTCCACAGGCAGAATAGCGTTTGGACACACTATCCACCATGATCGCGTGCTGTTCAAAATCAGGAATATTGAGGACACTGGTATGCTTAAGACCGTCATAGATAAATTCCCGATATACCTCGTCAGAGATCAGAAAGAGATTGTGTTTTTTACAGATATTCGCCACGCGGATGAGGTCTTCTTCTTTATAGACAGTGCCGGTAGGATTTCCGGGATTGCACAGCATGATCGCTTTGGTCTTGGGGGTGATCACACTCTCAAAAGCTGCGTCATCAGGCAGGTCAAAGCCATTTTCGGCATGAGTGGTAATAGGTTTGATTTTTACCGAGGTCATAGTGGCAAAGCCATTGTAATTTGTGTAAAAAGGCTCGGGAACTATGATCTCATCGCCTTCGTTTGCAACCACTAACATGGCAAAAGTGACGGCTTCACTGCCGGCTATGGTAACGATGATGTCATCTGTAGTAAGATCGATACCATGTTTTGCATAATATTGCACTAAACTTTTTTGATAAACTTCCAGACCTTGTGAAGGCCCATAGGCCAAAACCTTATCCGAAAAATCATGATAGACCTGGATCATTTCTGGGGGTGTGGGGATATCGGGTTGTCCGATGTTTAAATGGTACACTTTTATGCCTTTAGCTTTTGTAGCAGCGGCATAGGGCATCAGCTTCCGAATAGGGGAAGCTTGCACATTCTGGGCTCTTTGTGATAAGTTCATTCCACGTTCCTTCTCTTTATTACTCTTTGTGCCCTTTATTTAGGACATTGAAAAAAAGGCAAGGATTATCTTATTACAAATGTGGGACAAAGCCGCTTTATGATTGAGGGATAAGAGGATAAAGGTTTTAAGGAATTATTACGAAAGCAGGGAAGAAGCAAAGTTTGTGACGAAAACAAAGCAGGACTCTGAGGCAAATCAAGGGGCTGTGGGAGGGAAATGACGGAACTTTTCCGGGCTTGTAACAAGTTTAGGTTTACGATTTTTAGCTGCCTTTCAAACTATGTGGGTAATCGCCTGCACTTTATTGCTTGAGCCACACAGTAGAGATGCCGTAGAGATAGCAGGAATAAATGCTCTTATCTCCTCGCCATATTTGTCATATGTTATGCACCGTGGACTCCGCAAGATGTGATTTGTGATAAGGACTAATTGATAGGGGTAGGGGAGATTCCCATTTCTGGTCTCCCCTACCCCTATCAAAAGCCCCAGAGCAAGCTCCGGGGCCTCATCTTATGCTAAATCAGCTTTACAAAAGTTCGATCACAAGGAATTTCTGTTTACGGAAATTCTCCAGATCGGTGATTGTAAGTACGTATTCTTTATCGTCTTTTTCCACGCTGTAGGTAGTAGCCACATGGTTCGAGAGAACGCTGTAGCCTTTTTTGGTAGCTTTAAATCTGATTTCTGTGGTATCCAGCAGGTTGAGCTCGGTAAAGTCTTCGGTTTCAAGGGCTTTGGTCACAAGTGTTACCCTGCCTATACCCAGGATTCCGCCCTTACGGTCTATCACACCCCGCTTCATCAGGTCACTGCGTTTGCCCACGGTGTAATATATAGTATTGGCGTCCCAGGCAGCCTCATCCAGAGCATCTTCTTTTTCCTGAATGGTCTGTTCACGGGTGGCAATTTCTCTTTCAGCGATGCGACGCTCTTCCTCAATGGTCTCGCTCATGATGCCGAGGCGATCCTGAAGCTCTGCCATGATGGTCTCTTTTTCTCCAAGAGATGCTTTGAGGCGATCCACAATCTTTTGCACACTCTTGAGCTGAGTGCGTGAACCGGCCAACTGGGCTTCCAGATTGGCGATTTTCTTCTTGTCTGTTTCCAGCTGCTCACGCATGTTTGCGATAGATCTGATGACACGTTTTTGACGGTCTTCAGGAGACAAGTCCGGAATTTCAGATTGGGTAAATAGCTGTCCGGAAAGGTCTTCATCGAGTGATTCCAGAGAACTCTGGATCTCGCCAATGGTGGCGGCGGAGGTTTCATAAAGGATTTTAAGGTCTTCATTGTTTTGTCTTAACTCTTTATTTTTTGAGGAAGCATTTATCCAAATGATCCCAAAAAGTATGGCCAAGATTGCCAATATGACGATGATTATGATTTGAATATTTTTCATACTTGACTCCCAATACGTTATTTTATAGTGTCACCTTGATGGCACATTGCTTTTGTGTCAAGTCAAATTAAAAGAATATTGGATAAATTATGAAATATGTATATCTGGCCGCCTGGGCTCGTGAATACGCTGGTTTCACCGCAGCTTTGGATAAGGTCTGGCTTCATCAGGATGCCCTGTACTTGGGGCTGATTGGTGGCAATTGTTTGGTCTTTGTGCTGAACATGAAAGACAGCTTCGTCTATCATGAAAAGAAATGCGTAATGCCCAAAGAGGCCCGCGAACTCTGGAGTAATCTGCGCAATAGCCGGCTGAGCAATATACGTCTGCGTGATAATGACAGAATTCTGGAGCTGGACCTGCATCTGCAGGATATTTATGGAGAGAACAATGATCACCAGCTCGTCTGTGAACTCATGCCACCCAAGCCCAATGTGATCCTCATCAGAAAGGATAGAAACCTGGTCTTTGACGCCCTGATAAAATACTCTCTGGCGGATAATCCCATGCGTATGGTAATGGCAAATCAGCCCTATTATCCCCCCAGAACCAGCTTCGAGCCTGATCCCAAGGCCATTGCAATTATTCCTGAGAGTTTTGAGACAGACTCCATCAATGAATATTTCCGCCTTCGCCATCAAGAGATCCTGAAACCGCAGGATAAGGCTTTGCAACTTACGCACAAGATCAAGATTGTAGAAAAAGAGCTAAAACGCCTGCTGAAACGGCTCGACTTCCAGAAGCAGGACCTGGCCAATGCCGAAAGGGCAGAATATTTTCATGCCTGTGCCGAAGCGATAAAACCAAATATGCACAGCATCAAGCCCGGACAGGAAGAGCTGATCACCACAGACTATCTTGATCCCGATTTACAGGAGATTACCGTACCTCTTTTGGTGGATAAGAGCCCTCAACAAAATCTGCGTTATTATATCAAGAGGTATCAGAAGGCCAAAAACGGTCTGGCAATCATCGGCATCAATATCTCCCGCACCAAAGCTGAAATAAAGGCTGTGAAAAAGCTGAGGCAACGCCTTGAGGACGGAGAAGATCTGGATTTGGACATCAAGGATAAATCCGGAACCATCACCCAAAAGATCAGCCAGATGGATAAGATCTTGCAATACAAATACAATGAGGATTGGCATATCTATATAGGCCGCAAAGCCAAAGAGAACGATTTTGTGACCACCAAAATTGGCAAATCCCAGGATTGGTGGTTTCACAGCAGGATCTATCGCGGCGCGCATGTGCTCCTGCGAAACCTCAAGAAACAGGAGATTCAGCCTGATTTGGTCAGACATTGCTCTGCTCTGGCAGCATGGTATTCTGGGGCCAAGTTTTCGGTAAATGTGCCGGTGGATTACACCCAGATCCGTTATGTGCGTAAGCCCAAAGGCAGTGCCTCCGGATTTGTCACTTATACAAATTACAAGACCTATTTTGCCACCCCTCAGGATCTCAGGAGCCTGCGCAAGGAGCTGGAAGGTTGATCAAAAGCATGGGCATGGTGCTCAGCATCTTCCCCTATAGCGAAAGCAGTCTCATCTTGAAAGTGCTCTCCTGGGATAGGTCTCAAATCTCTATTATCGCCAAAGGCTGGCGCAAAAAACCTCAACCCATCCTGCGCTTTGTAGAATATGAATTCACGCTTTATGAGCCCAAAAAAGAAGATGGCCTGCACCTGCTAAGTGAGCTGTGTCAAAGCCGGGATTACAGCACTTATGCTTCCACCTCCACCTGGGCCGCGGCCGAAGCGGGAGCCGAACTTTGCGCCAAGATCATCATACCCGTGTCCGAAGCCAAGCAGTATTACACCTTGCTCATCCAATATTTGGAGTATATCGCCCCTTTAAAAGAAAATGCCATCCTGATCTTCTGGAGATTCGTGTTGCGGCTGTTCACCATGATGGGCATCGGAATCAGGCTGCACCGTTGTGACTGCTGCTGTTTGCCAGGCGAGCCTTTTGCCTATGACGCTTCCGGTGAAATCATCTGTGAGGATTGTCTGCAAAACCTGCCTTTCTCAGACAGATACACCGCACTGAGCCCTATGTCCAGAAAAGTGCTGCACCTCCTTCCAGAAATAGCCAATCACCTGCAGGACATCCGGCTGACGCGTTCCGACGTGACCGAGATCAATCATCTTTTCCTCTCTTACTATACTGCCCACCAAAAGCAAACGCTCAAGCTGAAGAGCCTGAGCGTGCTTAGTCAGTTTTACGGTTAGGGAGTATCAGAAGGGTTCAAAATCGTTTATTTCCCAATAGAAGTGTTCTGCTTCTTTTTGGATTTCGGCCAGTTCTTCGTAATGCTTCATTTCCCATTTTACCATAAGCTCAAAAAAGTCTTTTAGAGTATCGATATCGGTCTCTGCCGCGAGTTTACGGTAGTGGTCAATGGCATCTTTTTCCAAAAGCAAGGCCGTGGAAATCGCTGAAAAGAGCAGTTGATTCTCACCGATGCGCTTGATAAAAGCAGGCGAAAAGATGCTTTTTACCAGATTTTCAGTTTTGACCTGGCTGGCGAGATCCTCGGGCTGCAGATCGTTGGTAATCTGTTGATAGTAATCCAGCAGATAGTTGTAATGCAGGCGTTCCTCTTCTCTGCGCGAGAGAAAAAAGTCCTTCACTTCGGGATCACCGCTATTTTCTGCGGCATGCTGATAGATATTCACGCTATCCATCTCACCCTGCATAGCTTTCTTGAGTGATTTGAGCAATTGTTCTTTGACTGCCATTATGTACCTCTCATGTTAATTATTTGTTCTTATCTATATAGTAATCCTAAATTAGCCTTGGGCAAAATAGCAATTCCGATTTCTGGGTATGGGGATCTTCTTTGGCGATGTTTCAAATCTCGGGGGGTCAAGCTTTCTGCCTCAGGATAAGCGGATCAATAATCAAAAGGGCACGATCTGATGACCGTGCCCTATAGCTTTTACAGATAGTCTTTTACATATCCCTTCTTAATAAAAGGCTGTAAGACATCCTCTATTCATTTGATCTTATTTGCTCAGCGTGATTTTGCGCATCTCGCGAGTCTCAGCAGCTTCGAAAACGATGAAATAGATTCCACTGGCTTCTTGTGAAGCATCCCAAAGGTACTTGTGGAAACCCTTGTTTTGGTTTTGGATTTCCAGGCTATGCACCTTTTGCCCCTTGAGGTTGTAGATGCTCAGTTTCAGATCGGCAGCTTCTGTGAGGCCGTAGCGAATGCTGATCTCAGGATTGAAGGGATTCGGGTAAAGCTTGTCCAGGCCTGTTTTAACGGGTATTTCAGGACTTTGTTCTTCGCCTGCCAGAGTGATATGGATGGGGCCAAAAATCTGAGAGACCCCGCTATACTCGCTGGCCATCAACCAGTAATAATAAGTTACCAAAGGCTGCAGCCCGGAATCTGTGAATACATAAACCTGAGTATGGGAAGCATTGGTGGCTTCGATCAGAGCTGATACCTGTAGTGCCTGGCTAAAATCATTCAGTTCAGCCCGGTACACATGATAACCAATGAGATTGCTTTCGGACTGGCTCACCCATTGCAACTTAGCACCATTCTGGGTGGGGGTTACGGTGAAGGAACTAAGCTCTACGGGCAAGGTGATATCATCAAGACCTGTAGTTGCATTCCAGCCGCTTGCATTTGTCAGCTCGCTAATCAGCACATCTCTCTGCGTGCGCACTTCGATGCGGTAGAGCGGGACGTCGCTTTTGAGAGCATAGGCTCCGGTGGTGATTGCGCTGGAGGTTCCGGTGATGAGCTTGCCTTTTTCCACCGCGTCATAACCCAGGATCACGTATTTCTTGGTGAGGGGATAGGTAGTGGTGCCCAACAGCTTACCATTCAAAGTGATAATAGCATTATTTGCCACCATCGCTCTTACAGCCGGAAGAGGTGCGATTGCATTATATCTTGCCCGCGTTAATGCATCGGTATCAGTGCCGTCGTAAGAAGTTTGGGTATCATCATCCACATAGCGTCCTGCACCATTAGTGCTGGTATTGCGGCGCACGGGAACCCAGAAATAGGTACCGGTAGCGGGATTGCCCAGATCGTCGTTGATTAAAACACCGGTAGAGATAGTACCAGAGCCAATCCAGGCATTATTGACATGATCCCAGGCCTGCATTTCGTCGCTGCTGCCTTGGGAGCCTAAAATACGGAATCTTAGAGCGCTGCCACTATAGCCTGAAGCCTGCACCAAAACCACGGATTCAGAATCTGCTGTGCTCATGTCCATGCGCTCGGGGCGATGCAGCATAACTTGTCCTGTTGCTTTGTTATTAACACAGCAGGCTACGAAGTCCGCTTCTGTTACATTTTGCATGGTTAGGGCTACGGTTCCGGTTCCGGTTCCAGTGGCTACTTCGCCTTTTGCCGTCTCATTCAGCGGCCAGGAAAAGCTTGGATTAGTGCCAGTGATATTCCCCGCATAATCCCCTTGTATCTCTGTAAGGGAACGAGCCGTTCCCACCCAAATGCGCAGTGCACGCACGTTACCATTAAAGCGCCTTGTACCAAAAGGCATTTTGCCTACGTTAAATTGGGCGGTGGTTGGCATGTTGAGTAGATTTCCAGTCAGGGTTTTGCTGCCGTCACTCTCATCAACGTCATTTACATAGATTCTTACTTTGATACCATCATAAACGCCGGTAACCAAATACCAGACCCCTCGTTGAATCACCACGCTGGAGTTTGATTGCACCCACCGGCGGTCATTATTGCTTCTCACAGCAAATTCAAATCTGGTGTTCTCTCTGTTGTGTTGCAGCCAGAACAGGCCGGAACTACCATCAGCGGCAGTGGTTTGGGAAGCTATATTGGCAAAGCCTTCACTTGTTCCGGGGTCAACTGTCCAGCGTACCCAGGCCTGAACGGTGAGTTTGTCGGTGGCAGCATTTTTTACATCAAACACATCGCCAGCACCTGAAGCCAGATGGGGACCGGCTGGGGCAGTAGTTCTACCATATTTCAAGCGTGGATTTATTTCCCGGATGAAATTGAGCACATAATACTTAGACCCTCGGGAGTTTTTCACCTCGATATTGTAAGTAATAGCAGCAGGCCCGGAGACAGGATTTGTAGGCCCAATGCGCAGGACGCTTTCGCCATTGGAAGAGACCCTTGCACTATTGATGTAAATCTGGCAATCCGGCGGGGCCATCAGTTTGAGTGTTACGGTGGAATAATCATCCACGATGCTACAGGAATAAGGGCCTGTAGCAGCAGGATTTGAACTGAAGAGTGGGTTGATGGGGATCACATCCCCGGTTTTTCCTTTCAGCTCCAGGATGCCCAGATGCGGCAGCCAGTTTAAAAGCCCGCTTAAAGTATATTCGCCAGAAGTGTTTTTGGTGGCGGGATTTCTTATCAAAGTAGCAGTTACAGTGATAACGCCATTGCTGAGTTTAGTCATTTCATTACCAGCATCACCGCCAAAATAGGCTGTTCCGGTAATGCTATTCACGCTCCAGCGCAGTTTTGAGAGTTCTGCTTGTTCCGCTGAAGTACGAAGGTTGTCACCATTGATGGTATAGGCAGCAAGGGTAGAGCCGCTAACGTTAGCGGCAAAGGTATTTGTATCAAAGCCTGTGATTCCTGAGATTTCGCTTGGAAGGTTCTCCACACGGCGTCTAAAGCGCAGGGTGTAAGTATCTTCACCGGCCACGATGGTGAGAACATTGCTCTGCGTATCAATATTAGGATTGCCATTGTCATCCATACCACCAGAAGAAGTGGCTGCCAAAAGAGGAACGATAACTTCACCAGTCACGGTTGCCTCAGCAAATGTGGTGGTGGTGGTGGTGGTGTCGCCATGATATACTGCCGTAAGCTGATAGCTGCCTTCGGGAAGAATAAGCTTCACGGAACTGGCGGCATAGGGTGTGCTGTAGTTGTAAGTCATAGTGCTTTGGGCGTAGCTAAACGGCTGCAAGGTAGCGGGAGTGGTTCTATTAAAAATAAAGTTTTCTGGATTAGAACCGTATTCCAAATCAGCGGTGATCGTTAATCCGGTCAAACCTTCTGATCTTGTAGGGGATAAAACCGATTCTGAAGAGCCCTCAGTCTTTGCAGGACTTTGCCCAAACAGAAAAGAAACCGACAAGAGCATTGCCATGCCCAAGAGCAAGGCGGGCCAAAATTTACTGTGTTTATTCATAATTTACCTCATTAGTAATTTTATTCATTTGGGGAACTTGTCTCATCAGGCCACATTCCTGTCAAGCACAATCGGTATCAGGCATTCCCTCAATATCGAGCTATAATCTATGTAGTATCCTATAATAATAATATCTTAGATTGCATGATTATTTTGGCAGCTCATTTTCTGAGTTCCTGTTTTAACTCTCAATTTTGGCTGGAGGATCACTTGTAGTTTGATCGGAATAATGAAGATATAGGTAACTTGTAGCTGGCAGCCAAATCAAAAAGACAAGTCAAAACAGGTAGTCGTGTTGTTTTGAACTCACCTGGATCGCTTTTGGGTTATCACAAGGGCGATGCAAGCTGGAAGAAAAGGGTGCGGCATATATCTGCCTTGAAATCCGGGTTGGTAGAAAAGGTGCGGCATATATCGGCCTTGAAAGAAGAAAGCTGGCGGTTTTTAACCGCCAGGTCGCCGGGTTGCCGCCTGCCACAAGACTTTTCCCTGGCCTTTGAAGGCCAGCCACCCGCAGCTCTATCATTACATTTACCCAGATCATCACGATGGCTGCGAAAATAAAGCCAGATATTCCTAAGCTTCGGTCGAAAGTCAAAACATGCGCACGGATTGTTAATACATTAAAGCGACCTTTCCCGATGCGGCCGGCTGACTATGAATGACCTGTATATTATTGTCAGCCAGAATGTTTTGAACTCACCTGGATCGCTTTTGGGTTATCACAAGGGCGATGCAGATCGCTGGCAAATCAAGATAATTTACGAAAGAGGAAATGGAGCTGCGGGTGCCCTGCCTTCAAAGGCAGGGAAATCGACGCACCAACCCCGCCTGCATTAACAGCTATGATATATCCCAATCCTATGCGGGGCAATACCAATATCGAAATCAAATCTAATGCCAAGAGTGCTGTAGAGATTTGTATTTACAATCTCAAAGGACAAATGGTGAGGAATATAGAATCGTCTGAACTTGCTAAAGGTAAAACAAGCTTTGTTTGGGATGGAAAAACAGACGATGGAAGGACTGTCTCGCAAGGAATATACATCTGCAAGATAAAGTCGCCCAACAATGTGTTGACAAAGAAACTGATCGTTATAAAATAGCGACAGACACCTAAATATGATTATCAGGCGGGTGTTTCCCGCCTGATAATTAAGTATTGATGTGCCAATTGCCGAAGGAAAGAGCTTTGATTATGAAAAAGGAAACAATTATTACTCTGTTATTCACCTTGCTATGGGCCCTTGGGCTACAGGCGGGGACTATCATCGTAGCTGCAGATGGCTCTGGAGACGCTACGAGCATACAAGCAGGAATCAATCTGGCCGCTGCCCGTGATACTGTCCTAATCTCGCCAGGGATTTGGACGGGCGCAGTACTTATCAATAACAAGCCTATTACTATCGGCAGCTATTATATAGCCGATGGTGATACCAGCCACATCAGCCAGACTATCATAGATGGAGAAGACACCCGTACTGGTATCATCATTCAAAACTGTAGTGGAGTGAGTGATACCTTGAAAGTAATTGGGTTGACGATAAGAAACTGCCGGAGTAATTACGATCCACTATCTAAATAAACAGCTGGTGGGGGTATTGGTGTTATGCGTAGTGTTGCAGAATTATCAAAATGCGTGATCCATCACTGTCGAGCATATCTGGGTGGCGGAGTTGGTGTAATATACTCATATGTAAAATTATCAGGAAACACATTATTCAAAAATGTTGCATTATATGCTGGGGGTGGGCTTGGTGCTATTAAAGCAGGAACGGGAATAATCTTTGATGAAAATGATCTAAACAGCATTTACTTAAATAGTTCTCCAGCAGGGAATGATATTGCCTATGCCGTCAATTGTGATCCTACCACCATTTATCTAAACAAGGGATCAGTGACTTCCAACGATCTTTATTTCTATTATTGCCCATCTCAACCTCCCATTTACATCAACCAAGGTATTATTCAACAGGTGAATTATGATCTATGGGTAAGCCAGACAGGAAATAATGATAATGATGGGTTATCACCTCAAACACCACTAAAAAATATATCCTATGCCTTATCTAAAATTCAGACCACAGGGAATATCCCTCTTACTGTCAACGTTTTGCCTGGAACCTATTCTTGGAGTCAAACTGGAGAAGCCTTACCCTTGCAACCCAAGAGCTATATCAATATTATTGGCGCGGAGATGGAAAGCACTATCCTTGATGCAGAGCAGTACGGAGCGTTTATTATTGGCAATAGAGGTCAAGATTATTTGTCTATTAAGAATTTCACTCTTATTAGCGGCTATGAAACTAAAAGTAATCTGTTTGATTTGATAGATATTGTTAATGGTGAAACCAACCTGATCTCAGTAGAAAACATCCATATCAAAGATTCGTGGGTCAAGTTCAATGCCTTCAGGATTATGTCCTGCCACAATTTGACCGTGAATAATCTCATTATTGAGGATTCGCAGGTGGGTAATGGCTTCAATATTTTCGTTTACGAGACCGGAAACTTCTCTAATTTCAGAGTGCAGAGGCTTAGCTCTACAAACTACAATATGTACAACTCCTCATGTACAGGTGGTGGCATAGGCAAACCTTTAAGCGCTGCATCTCTGCAAACCACCATTAATATATCCAATTTCCTGATCACAGATATTGTAGATACCTCCCAATTCTGGCAGAATGTGCCCAGTGGCTTGTCCATCGGAGTGGAAGGGGGCAATTGTGATTTGACTATAAACAACTGCACGATAGCCAACAATAGCTCAGTGACTCAAAGCGGAGGTTTGAATATCACTTTGGAAAACTGCAATATGCAGGTGAACAATACCGTTGTAACGGGAAACATTCCTTATGAAGTAGCGATGTTTGCTTTTGATGAATCTACCTTTGCTGATGTAGCATTTAATAACTGCCTTGTTACGGGGGGTAGTGATAGCTTTTTCCTCTTAGCCGGAGACATCTCTCATACCTGGGTAGAAGGGAACCAGTTTGGCTTACCATACTTCAGGGGAGGCGATACTACCGATCCGCTATACTATAGCCTCGCTTCAAATTCCCCCTGCATCGATTCCGGTACACCTGATCTTGAC
>CAXZAB010000040.1:0-12889 GCA_964293715.1 uncultured bacterium
CTGTGCCACCAGGACGACCAGCATAAAATCCTTCCGCTACAGTGGCTATCTGAAGTGCTGGCGCAGTTCCTACTGCTCCGGCATCAAAGCCTTGCAAAGCTGAAGTAAGACTGGAGGATCCTGTACGTGTACCGGTGCGACTGGGCCGACCTGTGGGCTTGGCTTGCGTGGCCGCAGTTTTGTCAGGCACTTCCGGCTCGTCGAGAACAAGTTCTGAACTGGGGGTTATATCCGGCACTACCTTTTGGGCATCATCCTGCCTGCTCTGTACAATATCTTCCACAGTCTGAAAACGTCTGTATTCCGGTTTTAAGACCAGGTCAAAGATAAACAGGAAGATGATAGTCAAAATCAATACCAGCCAGATTATCGTGCGATTGAATTTGCTGACAGAGTCCGGTTTGGGTCTTCTGGCGTATTGGGCTACTATCGCCTGTTCTTCGGGAGTAAGCACTACCAGCCAAGGTTCGCGAAAGTCAAAGTCCACACTCCAATTTGGAGCTATGGTGACAGTACCTTCTATGTCTTCCTTGAGCACCAGCTCATTGCCGTCGAGCAGCTTATTCTGTTTTAGATATTGTGTGTCCAGGGTATCGCTGCCGCGTTCACAGGTGAGCTGTGCATTGGGTGGCAATTGCATTACATACTCGCCACCTTTTTTTTGGATAAACGTGTGCTTATCTGGGAATGCGGGGTCCAGGATCTGCCATTGCAGGTGTTTGTTTGAACCGATCAGGAATTTCCTCTTGATTTCTTTGCCTTCTTTGGCGTAGTCAAGGAATTTACCTTTGTAGTTCAATCTGAGACTTAAAATTTTCGCCATAAACCCTCCATTACCTACCTACAGCAGAACTGTATGACTGTAACCAGTCTGCTTCCTCTAAGGTCGCAAAGTAGATATTTTGATAACCGGTGTTTGTGCCCACTCGAACAATTTCGGTGATATAACCGCAGGGTAAATTACTGTCTGCTTGTACTACCAGACAGGCATCCTCCCACTTATCTTCTGGCACAGCACTCCATTCGTTCCGAAAGAAATCCTGCATCACTTGCCGTTTGCTTACGTTTTCAATCAGATCCTGGGGTGTGCCCAGCAGCAAGTTGTCGATACCCAGTAAGACGCGGTCTGTATAAAGTTTTACGGGTGTTACCATCGGGTTATCCATCAAGGCATCCGTAGTCATCGTGGTGGGGTATTTCATATCTGGCAATTCATTAATTTTTACTGCTTCCATAGAGACGTTTTTCATTAAAAACACCAGTAATATGGTAAGCACGTCCAAAAGAGAGGTGATCGAGAGTCCATTGATGTCTTCATCTTTTTTACGAACAACTCTTCGTCCCTTTTGTCTTCTTACGTTTGAATTAAATCTTCTCATATTTTCCTCCCCAAATCCTAGTAAAAGTAGACGTTTTTGGGGTTTTTATAATGCACTGTGGGGAAACCATTTTGTTTGCAGAGGTCAATCGTGCGGATCAGGGTGTCATACACTACTTCAGGATGAACGATTACAGCGATATTGTCAGTATCGGCATTACGTGCCTTCAGATCAATCAGAAGATCATTCAGACCGGGGAAATCATACATCATCTCTGAAAGTGCCGGTATCTTGTGTTTTGTACCGTCAACTTCGCGTATTTCCATACCCTGAAACAGTCCGGCTTCAGGTTTATCTCGAAGCATAAGGTGAATTTCAATTTGTTTATCTACTTCACCGCCACCAATGCCGGAACCGCCTGCACCTGGACCTCCTTCCGAGGAAAAATTCAAAGCCACAAGCGCAACCTGTGAGACCACGACCAAGAGCATTAAAAATGGGATGATCGTGACAAAAAGGTTCATAATGGGAACCAAATTTGGTTCCTGTGGAGCGGTTTGTGACCTCTGTTGCCTCGCCTGGGAAGGACGATATACTGCCATGTTCTTATTCCTTGATGTAGTTGTTGATATGATTTACCAGTTTTACACTATACTCATCGATGTTGCTAATCAGGTTTTGAGCACGGGTATACAGGCCACCCTTGATCAAGGTAAGAGGGATAGCACCCATCAAACCAAGAGCAGTGGTTCCGATAGCGACGTAGATACCGTCGGTAAGCGCTCTTTGCTGAGCTGCACCGGTAAGTCCGGCCAGAGCTCCGAAAGCTTGGATCAGGCCAAAAATGGTTCCCAGAAGACCGAGGTATGTGGAGATCTGAGCTAAGGTGTCAAACCAAAACAGGCCACCATCAAGTTTGTGCACGGTCTGCAGTACTGCTTCGTCAAAAGCGTTTTGTACGGCAATACGGCCTTCTTCGCCTTTCTTGCCAGATTTACGAACGTCTTTATATACGGTTAAGCCGCTCCAGAAAATGAAGCCCATGGTGGTGCTTTTGAATTGGTCAGCAATTTTGGCAGCTTCGTCGATTTGGTCGTTTTTCACAAAGTTTTTGAGTTTGAAGAAAAACTTCTCTGCATCGATTTTTTCACGTACAAAAAGCTGGATATAACGGACTACAGCCAATGCCAGACCGATCAGCAGGTTTGCTAAGATCAGATAGGCAAAAACTCCGCTGGATGAGAATACTTGAATTAAATTGACTCCACCGCTTACAGCAGGAACTCCTGCGGTCTCCTGCGCGAAGAGAAACCCTACACTGATTAACAGGGCGATCACAACGAGTATGCTACGTTTGCTTTTCATTTTGACTCCTTAAGCCATTTATTTAATAGTAATTCACTGTTATCTTCTATGATTTTATCATCCAGGATGAAACGGTATTTTCCGGATGCCATAAAAGTATCTGCTTTCGATTTATATATTCCGGATACCGGAGCCATAGATCGTATTTGTATATCAATTACATCTTCGTCCACAAAGACCCCCCGGGTATTTACTCTGGGCTGGTTTGTGGTCTGCGGGTTTGCCTGCTGCGCAAAGAGTACGGGTGTCAGCATCAGCAAAGTACATAGGATAATGAGGTTCTTTTTCATCGGATTCCCTCCTTGCCGGCTTTTGCGTAGGTGATTGTAGCCAGAAAACCTCTATAGTTTGAATTGTTACTTACTTCGAACCGAAGAGTGTTTTTGCCCATAACAACTTTATCAACGGGGATAGGAACCTGTCCGGGATAAACTTTGAAAGGCTGGGCATCATGATCGAAAATAGTGCTTCCAATCATCGCGCCATTCAGGTATACGGTTACAGATTCCGGGGCGACGAGATCTATCATGCCTTCTCTGAATTCAGAATCCAGCACGAAACTGGTTTCAAAAACCAGATTGTCCACGGGGCCTGCAAGCTCAGATGTCCAGATCGGACGAGCTGCACTTTGTTTCATATCTTCAATATCTTTCCAAGAGATATTCCACTCGGTGGCTTCGACGGCGAAAGAGGAAGTCTCTTTCTTAGTCTGGGGATCAATACCGATGATTCTCCAGGCGTTACTGGTGTGCAGCGTGGTGGTTACCGACGGGACATTGGCCAGAATGCGCTGATGGCTGGTAAGAAGCTGGAGATTGAGTGCCATCTTGATTTGATTTGAACTGTCATTGATGAATTCAACTTCCAGATCGTTATTACCTGTGGTGAAGAGTTCACCGGGGATCATAAAGCTGTATCTGGTAGTCACAGGTTTATCGGCTTCCATCGTGTCTATGGGTACCCAGGCTGATTTTACCAGGCTGCCATTGAGCGTAACTTCCATATCCAGCGGATATACTACTTGCAGGTAGGCAAAGTCAGGGGCAGGATCTGTATTGATCGTGCGGCTCACGCGCAGGGTGTTGCCGGCGGGGATGTAATCACCACCCAGTTTTTGTCCTTGCGGGCTCTGCTGGCTAAAGAAATTAAGAGTCAGCCCAGAAGGCGTAAGCTCCTGCTGCCAATCCTTATTCAGGATGTAGTCCTGCTTGCGGTATTCAGATAAGAGGCCATGTTCTTCCAGAGCGTTTTTTGCCGCCTGGCTGTATTTGTTTTGATATCCGGCCAGATGGTACTGACGGTAGATCTCATATTGCCAGGAAGCTTCATTGTTTAGATAAAACTGAGTCTGCTGGAAGGTAAATTGGGCAATCATATTATCAAGAGCTTCACCCTTGTATTGCTGTCTGTAATACTCAGCTTCATTAGTCTCACGGAAATAGTTATCAAGCTGAGTTCCTATGACCACTGCTCCGCGGGCATAAAGCCTGGAGATGAGGTCCATGGCGCGCAGCCTTCTGTCGTTATCGATGAGATATCCACTCTCATTTGCTTCTTTGACGAGGGCCAGGACTTTGTTTACTTCCGCTGTAATGGTACCCTCATATCTGGCGATTCTACGGTCTCCGGCATTGAGGTGTCTATCCCAGGTGGTGGCACTATTTACCCTGATTTGCTGAGCAGGGGTCTGGTTGAAAACTGCTGAATTATCCAGTGCGTTCAGGCGTCTGTCATAGGATTCCAAATAGGCCAACCGGCGTTGAATGTTACTGTATTCGGTTTGAGCTGCAGCAAATACTTCATGCACCTTCTGATTTTCAAATCTGAGTCCTTCTCTTTTGTATCCGGCTTCAGCATCAAGGTACGCATCACGGGCTCTTAAAGTAGCATCCCAGTCTTTATTAAGATATGCGGTATCAAAGTCTCCTGCGATCTTCTGCAGCTTTGTATCTGCCACATATTGATAATAATCGCTTTTTTCAGGATTGCGGCCCAGGATTTTGCGGGCCAATATGGTGTATTCATCCATTTCATTACGCTCAAGGTGACCCTTGGCCATGTGTTCCATATAAGGAATCACATATTCATGCTGTGGATAAAGCTGGATAAAGCGGTTACGCAGCTCATATTCTTTACTGCGGTTTGAGGTCTTGGAATACATCAGAATGGCATCCGCCAAGAGCGCAGAAGTCTGCACCTCGCCAGAGTCAATTCTGGAACTGCGGGCTTCCTCAAAAAGGTTGAGATAGCCTTCTGCTGCAGCGGAAGGATTTGTCTCTGCTATAGTGTTGATTTTAGCCAGTCTGAGGCGGAAAGCATAGTTACTGGTCGGGTATTTATCTACAAACTCCTGTTCAATGGTATCAGCCAAGCGGGAGTTGTTCATCATATCTTTATTGCCTGCCACATCTATCGCCTGTCTGTAACGGGCATAGATGGCGTCAATATTGGAGTCTTCCCGAGCCATATCCATGAGGAGGTCGATGGCTTCCTGATAGGCGCGGGCATTGATATAAGCCTGCACAGCGGCGACCCTGTGACCCAGAATATCAGCGCTTTGGGAAGGACTAAGTTCTGCAGCCAGGCGCAAACGTTCAGTAGCCTCGGTGCGGTAATCACCCCTGGAGGCTGCATCTTCGAAGCTGGTTTGAATTTCTACCAGAATATCTTGTTGGATGCTCTCTTTTTCGCTGGTTGAAGTGGCCAGGGGCAGAGCTTTGCGCAACCACTTTTCGCCTTCGTTATGTGAGGCTTGGGTAATATTGATATTGGCAAGCTTGAGATAGGTTTCGTATTTGTCTGTATCAGAGAGCAGATCTTCTTTCTGAAGGGCTTTGGTGTAAAGCTGTATGGCTTCGGGGTAGTGTTCTCTGCTGACCTGTATATCGGCCAAGAGCAGCTGGATGTTTAAAGCTTCACGCTGTCTTTCCGGGGTGTTGTAGGGCTCCTTATTGGCTACCAGGATAAAGCGGTCGGCGCTGACTTTGAGGAAGTTATAAGCCTCGTCCTGCGAGCCGGCAGTTCCTTGCGGAGCTTCAGTCATTGCAGCATAGACGTTTCTGGCATAGACCATCGCACGCTGTTCAAAATCAAAGAATTGAGCGTTTGTGGGATGCTTATCATTATAGGTATAGATCATATTGATAGCATTCTTATAGTTTTCCACAGTCTTGCTTTGGTCTGCCAAGACGATATAGTTTTCGACCAAGGTGCTATCTGCAGTAACAGCGAAAGCAGCGTAGTTGTCATTATGGATTTTAGCAAAAGCATCGTAGTCTTGCATATAGACGCGGTATGTGCTCAGATTATCAAGGGTTACCTGGCGGGCAAAGTTATTGTAAAGCCGAATTCTTCTTTGCTCATAGGCATTTCCTACAATTTGCATTTGTTGGGTGGTGTCTTTATTGCGGTTTGCCGCATACCAGTTTGATTTTTGGTTGTAATCTACAATGATTTTCTGATAGATGTCCTGGGTAATCTGATCCAGGTCGTCGCCCTCTCTGAGCTTCTGACCGGAATTGTGATAAAGTACCAAGATGGAGTCTTGCAGGATGGGATTGATCAGGGCTAAAGGATTGGTCTCAATGCGATAGCGCAAGAAGTCCGCAGCTTGGATTGAAACTCCCATGTTAACTTTATGTTGGGCTGCTTTATCCACAACCAGACGAATCACTTCTTCGTTTGGATAGTCTTCAAATACACTGCCTACTACTTCCACGCCCCGGGCCAGCGTACTGAAGTTGGTTCCGTCCAAGGCAATAAGGCAGTAGGCGATGTTGTCTATCGCATCTTCTCTGTAGTCTGAGGCCAGCTGACGATCTGAGATCTTTCCGGCATCAGTAGCCTTAAGGATCGTGATAAAGTCGTTCATTGCCAGTTTCAATTCATCTTCATCAAAGCTGTTTAAGCGTACCCAGCCTCTCTGATAAAGAGCCTCATAATATAAAGGACTCTCAGGGGTGGCCACGATTTGATCAAATTGATCAATAGCCATGGCACGGTATTGGGCGGGATCAGAAGAGTCGTCGGCAAAACTGAAGTATAAAAGTCCTAAGCGGTACACCGCTTCTTCATAAATCCTGGAATCAGGATATTCACTTACGATCTCATCCAAAGCATCCAAAGTCTCACGGAAATTCACTTCTGAATAACGGCTGTTCGCCGGAGATTCATCCGTGGCTCTGGCTGTAGCCAGGAAGTTGATCTTGTTTTGGTCTACTTCCACGCGTTTGAGATCACTGGTGATAAATGCTACATTATATAGGGCTAAATCCCTTTCAGGCAAAGTGCGGTCTAAGGCAGCGGCTTTGCGATAGCTTGCCAAAGCAGGTCGGAGGTCTTCGGGATAGGCATAATATTGCAATTCCCCGAGTTTATAATATAAGTCTGCAGAACCAACGAGATCGCCACCGCCCGGTTGCTCGAAAGCACTAAAGTTGGGATTATCGGAAATGAAATCTTCAAAGCTGGTGATTAGAGAGAGTTGTTTCTGGCGATATACTTGTTTTGCGGCCATCAGTTCCTCATCGGAAAGAGAGGCCTGAGTGCCAAGAAATTCATTGTATTCAGACATCAAATCGCGATAACTGAGATGTAAACTGATGAAATCTATATGGTATAGATATTGGTCGTAACCACGGATAATACCTTCGTTGCGGGCATCAACAAAACGGAGTTCACTGATATTGGTGGCAACGTCTGCGCGGGCTTTATTTTCCACATCTATAATGAGCTCATTACGGATATCGTTCTGCACATAATCTTCAATTTCATCGGTTACTTTGGTGAGATTGCGTTTATCTACCAAGAGGGCATTGTATTCATCCAAAATTTCCAGCATCAGGGCTCTGTCTTGTTCCTGGACATATTCAAAATCTGTGGAAAACTTTTCTCTCAGCAGCTCGTATTCTGCCTTTTCTTGCAGGACAAAGTTACGCTCTGCGTACAAACGCTCAGTATGTTCGGGGAATTCCCCACTGGCCAAGATCTCATCGATTTCCCTGAGCAATTCATCGTAAATTTCGATAGTGCGGTCAGTCTGATAAATTCTGTCTAAAAAGAGGTCTGCAGCATAGACGGTACCGTCTCCCTGACCTTCAAGGCTCAGGCGCAGAAAATTCTGTTGCAAGTGATTATCGAAATATTGTAAAACTCTATCATAATATTCGAGATTTGCTCTCACCGTTTTGATCAGTTCGTAGGCGGGGCTCATCTGTTCGTCCACTGTAAAACTGGAATTGGCAAAGTCGACCAGGGAGTTCTTAAGCTCGTAAAGCATTCTCATCTCTTCATCATGGGCCTGCACGATGGAATCGATGAACAGCATGCCCTGCATAGAGACAATCTCACTATTGATCATAGTAAGATCGGCCATGATCTGGTCTATGGAATAGTTCAAAATATTAAATTCAGCCTGAATGGGATAGTTATAAAATGAAACCAGATTGAGGTTTTCTAAGCGATTTAAAACCTGTTGTTTTGCCGGAAGCAGGGTTTTTAGTACAAGTTCTTGGTTAAAGTTGTAGGCATAAATCAGCTCCAGGATTTGTTCATAGTTCCTGTTATCCGTACTTACATCAGAATAAAGGTACAGAAATGCAGGGAAATACTCTGCAGTATTGTAGTACTCAAAAACTATAGCTTCCAAAAAGTCTCTTGCAGCAGCGCGTTGTCCAGCCTCAAGCAGGTCTGTGAGTTCGCGATACAGGACGAGATTAAGCATTTTACGTGCATCATGGTTGAGGTCTGTTCTGAGCAGAGAGTCAAAAATAGGTATAGCCCTGTCATTTTTACCTATCCGTGCATACATATGCCCCAAAAGATAAGATATATCATCATCTCCCAGAGTGCTTAAAACATTGCTGAACGCCTGCAATTGTCTGCTCGCTTCTTGGGGATCCAGCGCGATAAGAACAGGCAATTCATCCACCAAAAAATGTTTGGCAGTCTCTCTAATCAAATTCTTCTGAATGCGGATGTCTTCCTTATACTGTTCAATAACGAATTGCTCATCCATATCATTGGTTTGGGCAGCAAGATTGGATACGCAAGTTATCGAAAAGATCCCCAGCAAAACCAAAAATAAATACTTTTTCATAACACCGCTCACTTTAGACTCTCTTATGTAATTAATCACTATTTCATTCTTTGGTAGAAGGCCAGGACACTCTCGTATCCTGGCTCACTACTATATATAATGGGAAAGTATGGTCCCTATTTTTACCATTAAGATCCATGATCTTAATTTTATTGTTTTTTCAACTGCTCGATCCAAAGACGAAGATCGTCGAGGGATTTCTGAGCTTTTTCGCGCTCAGTTCTCAGTGCACGCAGTTCTTCCAAGAGATCTCGGATTTCAGGAGAGAGCTGGGCTTGAGAAGCACTGATTCCGCTTCCTGTAAGGCCAGGGGTCTCGATGGTAGTAGTGGTGGAACCATCAGCAGAAGGTATTACCACTACCTGAGATCCAGGATAACTGGTATCTGTGGGTGGGATTAAGATACCATCTTGATCCGGCGCAGTCCCCATATCTACTATATAAGGATCTTCCAGGTGCTCGTCTTTAGCATAAAGACTGAGGTCCGGACGACGCTTTGCTTCAGCAAACTGGTCCATAAGATAAGAGATGCCAAAGGCTACCTGGAGATTGTCTTCATAGCCGTTTTCCTTAACGAGGTCTTCCAAAGCTTGTGCGCCCACTTTGATACCCCAATTTTTCCATGATAATTTCAGACCGGCATTAAATTCATGCCCGTCATACTCTGTCAAAATCGAAAAATTGCGGAAAGGAGAAAGCTCGGCAGAAGCAAACATGCCATTGAAGATACGCGAACGGGTGACCTGACCGGTAAAGCGATGAGCACCCACACCCATGTTAAACATCCAGGGCATACCTGCGATCACAGCCTGTTTGGAGGCTACGGCGTAGGGGGAATATTGCTCATAAGCAGCTTTGCCAGGATGATTGTAAAAATCATCTCCTGCTTCCATGTCATGTACACTTGTTTCGCGTAAAGGTGATAGGATATTATCCATACCTACTGAAATTTGCGGCAGAAACAGTGTCTCCTGCAAAATTTTTGCTTTTACATTTAAAAAATACATCAAGGGTTCATCTTCGACTTTGTCGCCGACAAAAAGACCCAGTTCTATGCGGTCCATAAGGCCGACTCCAGCCATTAAATAAGGCGTCATGCCCTCATACTCAAACGGTTTGGCGACGTCTCTGTAGTATCCAACTAACATAAATTCGGCAGCCTTATGTGGTAACACATAGGCATCCGGGGTGCGCAGCATGCCCAGAGTCTGGAAAGGCGCAGCATCCAGCAATCCGAACATCGCCACAACAACGATTACACTTAAAATAACTTTTTTCATACTTCCCTCCACCTTGCGGTGATTCTTCATATTCATGATACCATCAATATCATTGACAAATAATACGTCAAGCTTTTTCTTGCAACATGTTGAAACGTTCTAAACAAGATTTGGCCCGCCTGGGAGAAAGTATAGCCGCAAGCTACCTTGTAAAAGGTGGCTATAGCATTGCTTGCAAGAACTTTCGTGTCCCTAAGGGCGAGATTGATCTCATTGTCGAAAAAAATCAACAGCTGATCTTTGTTGAAGTAAAAACACGATCCTATCACTCTATGGATAGCGCTGTGGCCAATGTTAACCATCGGAAACAAGTCCGCATCAGCACAGTCGCATTTGAATATTGTAAACAGAATCCTCATTTTGACAACCACAATACTCGCTTTGACGTCATAATAGTTTTCTATGATAGTCGGCATGATGATTTTAGCGTCAAACATTTCATCGATGCATTTCTCCCCGTTCTTGAGGATTAAGCTACCGCCTCGTTTTATACGTTCTGAACAAATATAGTTTGCCATTCATTCAACCAATGTGTCTTTTACCTAAACAGAAACTTGAACCGTGGCTATGACTTTTCCGCCAAATAATACAGCTTTTCATATCCTGGCCATTCCTTTATAGATAGACACATTTCTCACATAGTTTCGACTCGAATTGACTCGAAGCTTCGTGTGACTTCGAGTCGAAACTGTGACAAAGGCAAGTCCGGCAAACAGGCAAGGGCCAAGTGCGGCTTGGCAGGGCAGCTGGCTTGGTTCCTTGATTATCAACATTTTATCACACAAATTTACAGATTTACATCACAGGGTTGGTCTGCCGCTGTTTCAGATCGGCATAAAAGACCGCAGTAGCTGTGGAATAATATGGAATCACATAGATAAACGCGATACCAAGGGTGATGATGCTGAGCAGCCACCAGCCGATGAAACTAAACCACAATTCAAACAATCTCCACTTATGACCGTACATCATGGTTTTACTGGCACTAATGGCTTCTTGTGCTGGCATCTGAGGGTTTTCTTCCATAATGAAGAAGGTCATGCTATATGAAAAAGAAGCAATGATCCCCGGTACGATGAGCAGCAGGCTCCAGAGAAAGACATAGATCGAGACCAGCAATCCGGCGATAAGGCTGCGTGTGAAATCCTGAAAACCGGTAAAGAGCATCTCGACACTGATCTTTTGTTCAGCCAATATATTCAATAAGACTTTGGCCAGGCCCAAGGACAGCGGTCCCAGTACCAACAATTGTCCAATGCCCATGACTGAGCTGGCAATAGACATCAAAACTCCGTAAACAAGTAATACGAGAATTAGCGCTCCCAGCTGTGGCCCCATCAATCTGCGGGCTTCAGTGCGAATCAGAGAACTATTCATTTTTTCACTCCTTATGAGATGTTTTATTTAATTTTATAGATTTTCCTTAATTCCAAGGCGATATACAGGAAAGCCAGGGCCAAAAAGAAAGCGAAGGCGAACATTGCCAGCGAGGGCAGGATGCCGTACAAAGAAAACGCGATACCGGCTTCATTGCGCAGGAAAAACACCAAAGCTCTACCTGCCGAATACAATTCAAAAGCCGATGCGGCAAACCATAATAAAGCAAGAACCCAATATTCGAGCTCCGGCACTAACGGCATCATGTATTTGGAATCTTTGAGCTGGATGACGTTGCGGATGCCGCTTGCCAAGTATATCATGGAGATGATCAGGGCTAATGCCCCGTAAATCATAATGGTCGTAGAAGATTGAACTTGGTAAAAATTACTATGAATACGCAGATAGAAAATCGCAAAAGCCGTACCGATAATCAGGGCACTGAGATTCCACCACCGCAATAGGCTACGTTTAATTTTGCTTGGTGGCGGGGGTCCCATAGGGGCAGATTCCGGTTCGAAATCGTAACCGCGCAGCGTCAGCTCTTTCATGATGGCGTTGTAGGCCTCGCTATCGGTCTCAGCGTGGTCAAACAGCATTTTGAGATCGTGGTCTTCATAAGAGGCATAATCTGGATATTGTTCATCTTCGTAATTCATATATTTTTCCTTCATCTTAGTATAGGTAAAGATAATCATCTTTGCGAGGCTGTCAAGTAAAAGACTTAATTGTTTGGTTTTTTATGTATGATAATGACGCTGTGAATCAACGATTTTATCAAAAAAGGGGATTGTGAAAAGCGCAGGGTTTCCCGGAATTGTAGTTGACACATATCCGCTATTTCAAATAATGCTCTACTAAGAGAGAGGTGAAAAAAAGATGCCCTTTATACATTTACACAATCATACGCAATACAGTTTACTGGATGGTGCCTGCCGGGTCGATCGCATGGTGAAATTGGCCAAAGAGCTTTCTATGCCTGCCGTGGCGATCACGGATCATGGCAATCTCTTTGGCGCTATCGATTTTTATCATGCCGCCAAAAAAGCCGGGATCAAGCCCATTGTAGGCATAGAGGCTTATATCATCAATGGTGATATCGAGTCTGAATTCAGTAAAAGCGACACCCGCTACCACCTCGTGCTCCTGGCCCAAAATTATAAGGGCTACGAAAATCTGATGAAGCTATCCTCGGCATCTTATATAGATGGATTTTATTATAAACCCCGCATCTCAAAAGCCTTGCTTGAGAAGCATAACGAAGGTCTTATCTGCCTTTCCGCCTGTGTAAAAGGCGAGATTCCCTCCTTATTATTGGCCGGTCGGCAACAGCAGGCCAAAGAGGCTGTGCTCTGGTACAAGGAGCTTTTTGCAGATCGCTATTATCTGGAGATCCAGGATCACGGTCTTGATATGGAAAAGACCGCGATGCCCCAGGTGATCGCTCTGGC
>CAXZAB010000041.1:0-12765 GCA_964293715.1 uncultured bacterium
CTCGTTCTGGCAGACAGACCCGCCTATCAGTGGGATCTAAAGATCTATGCAATAGCGAGCCGCGCTCTGTACAGCCTCCGCCCCGGTGCGGCAGGATTGACCCATGCCATTTCCGATAGCAGCTATTGGTATATGGAATACCCCGCAGATGAGCCTTACTACGTGCTAAACGGCATGCTCAGCGTGCTGTTGAATCTGCATAAATATCACGAGCTGACTCATGACCCCCTGGCTCTTGATCTATATATAAAGGGTTTGAACGCCGTGCGCAAGAAGCTGCCGGAATTTGATTATCACGGCTATAGCTACTATGACCTGGCCAAAAACAAGGCGGGCAGGAATTATCACCAGTATCACATCAAGAGTTTAAACAAACTCTTAGAAATCGAAAACGATCCCACTTTAAGGGAATATCGTGACCGCTGGCAAAAAGCTGATAGCTATCCCGTGCTCTGGCAGATGGCTGTGAATCCAAGGCCCCTGCGAATTTTGTGCTTTACTCTGGCTTTTCTGGCTCTGTGGCTGCTGAGCTATCTGCTTTTAGTGTCGACCCAAAAAAAGGAGCCAGACGATCTGGAACATAGCTCATTTTAGCGTGTCTCAGCCCCGGAAGACCGATATCCTGTTCACGGTTGATCCACTTATAATTGCCCAGTAAATAGCGCGCCGTCTCCCAGGTAACCATCTGTGCAGAGCCTTTTTTGTAAGGATCAAACTTCTCAAAATGCACTGTGGCCATATCTTCGGATTGCGGACTAAAGATAGAGTAAGCCACTATTTTGTGATGCAGGCAGATGATGATCCCCTCCACAGGGAGCTCATTCCAATATTTGAGGGTGTTTTCGATCGCCCGCATTTCCGTCATCAGATAATCCCCCTCGGCACCACGATCTTCGCGCCATTTATGGGTGAATTTCATGATGGTCGGTAGCCTGTTTTCGGTGATCTTCATCACTTTATATTTCGGATAAGCCCGCCTAAATTGTGAGATCAGATTCTTTTTCTTGCCCAGCTTCTTACCCCGCATTTCCACCAACGCCTCCGTGCTGTAAATATAGTCCGCCCAATCCCTGTCTTGATTCAGGTCAAAGTAGTCATGCACATCGGGATATTGATCGATGTATTCTTTGGGAATAAGGATGATCCGGGCTTCCGGGTAATATTTCTGGAAACACAGAACTATTTCTTTGAGCTCCAGCGGCTCCAGATACTCTCCCACCGGAAAATAAATATATTGATATTGGGGATTGAAAATCACCAGCCGGTGCTTGTACAAAAGAAAGTGGTTATCATAGATTTCGCCCCAGGAGATGAGATTTGTGATCGTATAATCGCAGTTTTCTCGTGGATACTTGCTCAGAAATTTGCGTAACATCGTAATATGTGAAGTCTCCAGCCGGTTGAGTCCCGGCATTTTTGTGTGTTCTGTCATATTTCCTCATTAGTAAGCAGGAAAGGAGTGTAATCCTTCATCACGGCAAAACCTAAAGCGGTGTAAAAGCTCTCATAGCCAGGCTCTGAGATCAAGCCCACCCACTGCAGTTTCTGCTCACGCAGTTGTTTCACCAGCTTTCGCACGATGCCCTTGCCATAGCCCTGCCCTCTGTGCTCTTCCAGAACGGTTACATCCTGGATGTAGGCATCACTCACCCCATCCGAGATCGCCCTGCCCATGCCGATGATTTCGCCTTCAGATTTGGCGATCACAAAACAAAAACTATTGGCGATGATGGCGTCCACAGTCTTCAGATCATTGGGCTTTTCTTCCTTTTGCCACCATCCGGCAGCTCTGTATAAATGGATAATGCGGGAGCTATCCGCTTTCTTCACTATTTCATAGCTGATATCTTTCATTAAAAATACATCCTATAACTTTGTTTTCGTAGATAAAATAAGTAATTGTGCTGTCTTATGCCATTTTTTCCGCAAGGCAGAGCCATCCTCTTAATCATTTTGAGGGGCTGCACCAAAAGCGTGGATCGATCTGCGGCTATTCTGCAACTCTAATATCCCTTGGGTTTTCCTCTCTTCCCCAAAACACTTTCAACATGCTTTTAAGTCGAATTGACTTGAGCTTTCGAGTCATTTCGAGTCTAAAGTTCGTTAAAAGCATGTTCAAGCCACAGGCTTCATCCCTGATGGTGAAGCAGGTTTGTAGTATACAAGCCGGGCATGCGGTAAGCTGCCGTATTAACATATCTGTACAGAGCAGTTATTTGCTTCTTACCAGTCTGAACCCCACGAATTGATATCCCTTGTTAGGGTCTCCCCGCTCGCGCCAGAGTATGTTCAGATTGCGGCCTTCGCTATTCATCACATTGCCGCCGCGAATGGCTTTTTGCGTTCCTGTTTCAGGTCCGGTGGGATTTATAAAAGTGGTTAAGGCATTGATGTAGTTTGCATTGTGCCAATCCCAGACCCATTCCGAGACGTTGCCGGTCATATCATAAATGCCAAAATCATTGGGCTCTTTACTGCCTGGTTTACGTAATTTACCGGAAGAATTATCCCGGTACCAGGCGAAATCGGCAGGATCATTGGAACCGCTGTAGTTATAGAGCTGTCCTGCTTTTGCGGCCAGTTCCCATTCGGCTTCGGTAGGCAAGCGATAACCATTGGAGTTAAAATCACAAATCACCACCCGGGAAGCGCCCAGCCCTCTGATACTATAGGCCGGAGCAAGCCCTTCAGCTTCACTCAGACCATTGCAGTAGATAGCGATATCGAACCAACTCACGTTATCCACGGGCAGATCTTCTCCCACAGTGGTGGCATGAGCCGGTTTCATAAAGCGGTTCCATTCGCCCTGGGTAACCTCAAGTTTACTGATATAAAATCCGGATAAAGATACGTTATGCGCCAGATTTTCACCCAATCTGCCAAAACCAAAAGTGGAGGGCTCGACCCTCACAAACTTCCTGCCCGGTTGCGATGGTTTGACCACCAAAGCGGGGCTGGCGTCTTTGCTTTGGGGCACAGAAGGCTGGCGACGCGGATCCTGTCTTTCATCCAAGGTGCTGCTTTTTAATTGCCCGTAGGTAGTCAAAACCGGCTCAGAACTGCTTACCGGCCCTTGGGGTTCAGTGCCTGTTTGAGCGAGGCTGTCTCCTTTGGCTTCTTTTCCCCAGACGAATCCGGTGTATTGCAATTTTTCCTCATCTGCGCCAAAGATCACCTTATAGATGTTTGTGGTAAAAAGCAGAATCATCAAGGCTATCACGACGCCGATCAGAATCCAAAAGCCAAATTCGATTCTGGCTTTGGGCATGACCACTTCTTCCGTTTTAGTTGATTCAAGGAAGCTGGAATCTTGCACTTTGCATATTTCCGCTTCCTCCACCGGATCCAGTTTGCTGATTGCATCATAAAACTTATCCAGACTTGAAAAGCGTTGCGAGATAGTGCGATGTAGGCTTTCTGCGAGGATTTTATTCAAAGCCATGCTCACACCCACAATCCTCGAGAATTTGTTCAATTGGAGACGTTCCGGGCTATATAGACTCCGGTACAAAGGGGTTTGGGCCAAAAGCTGTGCGATGATGGTGCCTATGGTAAAAATATCCTCGCGCTCATCCCGGTCCTGGTAACTAATACTGCTGGAAAGGATAATGGGCTGTGAATCGTCCGTGAGCATGATGCTGGTGAGCAACAGATCGGAGACGCTCAAACCATGTTTGCGCACCAGGATGGCGGTTTTGATCAATTGTAAGGCAATTTTACGCACCAGTTCTTCGGTCAGCCGTTCAGGATTGTACTTTTTGATCTCGCCCAAAGAAACGCCATGTATGTATTCTACAGCCATATAAGCTGGAGAGTGGTTTTGATTCACCTCGGTCACCTTGGCGATATTGGCGTCTTGAAGATGGTCCAGCCGGGAAAGCCGCATCTGCATACCGAAGAGGGTATCCATATTGTGGAAGCTGGATTGGAAGAAGATCTTGAGCACATATTCTTTGCCGTCTTTTTCCGCTATGTACTTGATGCCTTCCTTGTCTTTATTCATCATACGCAGGATTTTGTAACCCTTAAATTTCTCTCCGGGATCCAGCAAGGTGAAGTTTGTTTCTAAGGCTTCCGGGCCAGTGGCCGGGGTTTTTGGTTCCGGCTTAACTTCCTGGGCAGCTTCCTTTTTAACTTCGGTCTTTTGCGGTTCATTCAAGACCACATTCTCCCCGCAGAAAGGACAGAATTTCGCCTTTTCGGGAATCTTTTCCCCACAATTTGAACAGTAGTGCACTATGGTAGCCTCCGGTTTCTTAGCCATGGATTTTGGTCACCAGCAGACCAATATTTTTGCCGTTGATATCTATCTGAGGAAGATCTGTATCATTCTGTTTTACGATGGCATCCGCCAAAGTCTCACTCATGATGTAGTCTTTATATTTGGCAATCGCTTTGTCAATCTGCTCATCGCCAGAGTAACTCAGGCTGATGCGGTCCATGATCTCAAAGCCTTGTTCTTTACGGGAAAATTGGATCTTATTGATCAGCTCGCGGGCGTAGCCTTCCAGGATGAGCTCTTCATTGAGGCTAGTGTCCAAAGCGATGAAGATATCTTTCATGCTGGCAAAGACGTAGCCTTCCCGGGGCAAAATCTGCACCTGCAAATCTTCCGGGATCAGGGTGATGTGCTGCCCGTTTAAATCAAACTCAAAAGAGTCTTTGGCGGCAAAATCACGCAAAGCCTGAGCCGAATCTGCTGTCTGCAAATAGGCTGCGATGGCCTTCATCTGCTTGCCAAATTTGGGACCCATTATCTTGAATTGCGGTTTGAGCTCATACTGCACAAAATCGCTGTCTGTTTCTACATAGCGGATCTCGTGGATATTCACTTCTTCCTTCACCAAATCAAGCATTTTTTCCAAAGGTTCACGCAATTTACCGGATACGTACATCACACCCAAAGGCTGGCGAATCTTGAGATTGCTCTCGCCCCGGGCTGTACGTCCCAGCGATACCACGTCTATCACGGCCTGCATATCGCTTTCCAGCGCTACGTCTATATACTCAGTTTGGCTTTCCGGGTAATCCGCCAAATGCACGCTTTCTCCGCCTTTTAAGCTCTGGAAGAGCTCTTCGGCCAGATATGGCACAAAGGGGGCAATGAGCTTGGCTGTTTCCAGCAACACCATATATAAAGTGCGATAGGCTTCTATCTTGTCTGCGCTTAATTCAAAAGACCAGAATCTGCGGCGGGAACGACGCACATACCAATTGGAAAGTTCATCGATCACGAAGTCCTGAATAGCCCGTACACTGCGGGTAAATTCATATATCTCAGTGTTTTCACGCACAACTTTGATCAGGCTGTGCAGGCGCGAGATGATCCAACGATCGATCTCAGCTTCCCGCACCCAATCTGCGGCATAATCCGTGGCTTCAAAATTATCTATATTCGCATAAGTTGCGTAAAAAGAGTAAACGTTTTTTATAGTCCCTATGAATTTGCTGATGGTCTCACGCACGCCATCAGTATCAAAGCGGGTAGGCACCCAGGGTGGACTCACTTCCATGAGATACCAGCGGATGGCATCAGCGCCATAATTGTACATTAGTTCAATGGGATCCACGCTGTTGCCCTTGGTTTTGCTCATCTTCTGACCCTTTTTATCCAAAACCATGTCGTTTACCAGACAGCTTTTGTAGGAAGAAACCCCTTTAAAGAGAGTGGAAATGGCGAGCATGCTGTAAAACCAGCCCCGGGTCTGATCTATCCCTTCCGAGATGAAATCTGCCGGGAACAGCTCTTTTTCAAACCGCTCTTTATTTTCAAAGGGATAATGCCATTGCGCAAAGGGCATGGCTCCGCTATCAAACCAACAGTCAATCACTTCCGGGGTGCGGTGCATTACAGATCCGCAGTTCTCGCAAGTAAGTGTTACCTCATCAATATAAGGTCTGTGCAGTTCGATATCTTCACTTACGGCTTCGCCAGAGGCAGTTTTGCCTCTTTGGGCAAGTTCTGCGCGGGAGCCTACTGAGGTTTTGTGTTCACACTGCTTACAAACCCAGACATTGAGCGGAGTTCCCCAAAAGCGGTCGCGGGAAAGCGCCCAATCCACGTTGTTTTCCAGCCATTCGCCAAAGCGTTTTTCTCCCACAAAGGAAGGATACCAATCTATCTTTTTGTTGTTTTCTATCAGCTTGTCTTTGAACTGCGTGGTGCGGATATACCAGCTTTCGCGGGCGTAATAAATGAGGGGGCTATCGCAGCGCCAGCAGTAGGGATAGTTATGCTTGATCTGCTCGCGGCGATAGAGGCTGCCTGTGTCTTTCAGGTGGCGGATAATCTCTTTATCAGCGGTTTTTACGAAGACGCCGGCCCAATCGGTAACAATTGCTTCAAATTTCCCTGCTGCATCCACCGGATTGACAAAGGGCAGATCGTATTTGGTGCCCAGAGTGTAGTCATCGGCGCCAAAAGCTGGAGCCGTGTGCACTATTCCTGTGCCATCACTCATGGTTACATAATCTGCGAGGCCTATGAACCAAGCGGGTTTATCCACCGGTACATAGGAAAAGAGCGGCTCATACGCGCGGTGTTCCAGATCACGGCCCTGCATTTCGGCAATAATCTCATATTCGCCGTCCAGGACTCCTAAGCAGGCCTTGGCTAAAATCAAATACTGTTCATTATGCAGCACTTTCACATAAGTCTCGTCTGGATGAACGGCGAGCGCCACATTGGAGATCAAAGTCCAAGGAGTGGTGGTCCAGGCCAGATACCAGGTATTTTCCTCATCTTTGGCTTTGAAACGCACAAAGACGGAAGGATCCTCCACATCTTTATAGCCTTGGGCTACTTCATGGGAAGACAAAGGTGTGCCGCAAGAGGGACAATAAGGTACGATCTTATGCGCTTTGTAGATCAAATCGCGCTTGAAAAAGTCGTTTAAAATCCACCAGACACTTTCTATATAATCATTGTCCAAAGTGAGATAGGGATTGTCCAGATCGATCCAATAGGCCATAAGTTCGGTCATTTCACGCCAGAGCTTTTCATAAGAGAATACCGATTCACGGCATTTGGCACAAAACTCTTCCACCCCATATTCCTCGATACCGCCTTTATCTGTGAGACCAAGAGTCTTTTCCACCTCAATCTCCACCGGTAGTCCGTGGGTATCCCATCCGGCCTTGCGTTTCACTTGATAGCCGGTCATGGTCTTGTAGCGGCAGACTGTATCTTTTAGAGTACGGGCCAGCACATGATGAATGCCGGGCTTGCCGTTTGCCGTAGGCGGGCCTTCATAAAAAACGAATTGCGGTTTTCCATCCCTGAAATCGATGCTTTTTTGGGCAAGATCATGCTCCTGCCAATATGCACGAATCCGGGCCTCGAAATCCCGAGGATTTTCTTTTGGGTCGATACTTTTATACATAGCTATATTTAAATCTTCTTTGCTCTTCCTGTCCGTTTGGGGCCGGGTACATAAGCCGTTTTCCCCACCGGGTGGGCTTTTTTGTGTTCATAAGTTTGTTGAGCGGGATGCTCTTCGTCTTTCTCTGTTTCCTGGGGTGCTTCTTCAAAGAGTTCACCAAAATGTTCTTTCAGCTCTTCATGTTCGCTTACATATTTCTTCCAGTCTTCCATGGCGGCGTCCATATCCACACAGCGGGTGCACAGTACCAGCAGATTTTGTTCGGACACACCGATCCAACCGCGGTCATAGCAATCATCACAGCGTTTCTTCTTGCGATGCTCATGAGCTATCTCTTTTGCTGCTTCCAGATGTTTTTCATCCAATGTAAACATACATTTCTCCTTTTTTGCAGATCCTGAAATCTGCCTGATTACCTGTTTTAGGCATATAATCTTTCTTATCGTGCCAGTATTCTAAATGGCGCAATCTTGTAAAAGCTTTTTTTTACCCAAGCTAAACTACCGTTTATATTTAGCTCTTTTTCCGAGGTTTAACCTTGGGTGCAGCGGGCTCTGCTTTCTTCTCTTTGGCCTTAGGTGCTGCTTTCTTGGGTGCCGGTTTCTTCTCTGCGACTATTGGCACTTCCTGGGTTACAGGCTCCTCTTCAGGTTCCTGACCTTCGCTAAATGTGATGGGCGAATTTATCACCGATCTCTTCAGAGTTACTTTCACGATGGGCTGTAAGCGGTGAGTAACGATAAAGAGACTTTTGTTCTTGGACAGCTCCAGCTTTTCTTCCGGGCTCATCGCTTCGATTTCTTTTAAGTTTGCGATGCGATCGGCCTTGCCGGTTTCTATGTCCACAATTTGTACGAAGCGTTGTCTTTCGTTCATGAACTGAACCTCCATTTGGTATTTTTCGGGAAATCTATCTACGATATCCAATATGAAATCCAGATATTCCTTGTTATGAATGCGATGCCAGGCTCTAAAAGCCTTACATATTGCCACACGCGGGCATACAGCACATAGCTCGGGAGCTATCTGTCGATGGCGTTTTATCTCGCAGGTATAAAGTCTGGCTTTTTTCACAAGATTCATGTGGCTGTAAAGCCTGTATTTGTCAAGGATAAACTGCCTTTTCGTAATTAGGAGAGGCATTTTATCCTACAATCGTCCTTTGGACTCAGTATCGCAAAAATATAGCTCCCAGAACTTACCTGCTGGTCTATGGGTATTCGCCTGACGGACTATAATGAGAAACTATAGAACCCTAAATAATTGAACTTCTTTTAATCCAATAAATCCGCCTAATCCACCCGATTTGTGTTCTATATCAAAAGATCTTTCGCAGGAACGGTGTTTTGCGCTACGATAAAACCTTAAAACCTTAAAACCAATCTCAATTAGTTCTTGACATTCTACCGCACCAAAATAGACTGTTAATAATAAGAAATTACCCTATATAAACAGTGCTCAACGTATCTGATAATAAGGAATCTAAAATGAAATTAAGACATTTAATTGTAGCAGTTTTACTGCTCTCATTCGCTCTGCCCCTTTTGGCGGAGGACTGGATTACTATATACAACGACGATTTATCCCTGATTCGCTCAAGTTTTGACTTGGATCTGAAGAAAGGGCGACAGAATTACAATTTTGATGATATCACCTCCCGTATTATGCCCAGTTCAGTGATCGTGAAGGGCACCGGTCTGAGGGTGGCAGAGCAGAATTATGAATACGATCTGGCGGGCAAACATCAGATCATGGCCAAATATCTGGATAAAGATGTGATAGCGGTGATGAAGGATCAATCCCGTTTGCAGGGTACGCTGAAATTCTTTGACGGCACCGATCTCGGGATTATCGAAAGCAGCACGCAACGGCTTTTGGTGGTGAACGGTGGCGAAGTACAGTGGATCCAATTGGCATCGCTGCCCACAAATTTTTACACCAAGCCTACTCTGGCCTGGGACTTGATCGCAGAACGCGGTGGAAAGCATCCTGTAATGATGACTTACCTCAGCGGCGGCTTTTCCTGGGACGTAACTTACAATGCGGTCTGGGATGAGAAAAACCTGGATCTGAACTCTTGGGTTACGATCAACAACAGCAGCGGCAAAGGCTTTGAAGATGTGAATCTGAAGCTGATCGCCGGTGATATCAATCAGCTCAGGAAGCAGTATAAGAGACCAGGCAGAGACTATGGAGAAAACATGATGATGGATTCCATGGCCGGGAGTGCTCCATCCTTTGAGGAAAAGGCATTCCACGATTTTCACATGTACACTCTGGATCAGAAGGTATCCTTTGCAAACAATCAGACCAAGCAACTGGAGCTCTATGTTCCGCATAAAGTTACGGCATTTCCGGTGTATGAGTTCAGGACCTTTGGCGATGGCGTGCAGAGCCTGATCAAATTTGTCAATACCGAAGCCCAGGGCTTGGGCAAACCCCTGCCCAAAGGCGTAATCAAGGTCTATAAAGCCGATGCCGACGGAAATTTGGAATTTATAGGTGAAGACAGCATCAATCACACCAGCCGCAATGAAGAAGTGAGCATCACCACCGGCAAAGCTTTTGACCTGGTAGCCAGCTCGCAGGTGCGCAATCACAAGACCATCTCACAGCGTTCCTCTTCCCGCGAAATCTATGTGAACATAAAGAATAACTCCTCCCTACGCAAGAGTATAAACGTGGTGCATCAGCTTTCCGGTAATGCCAAAGTCTCTTTTACCGAGCTTCGCTATGCCTATGATGAGTTCAAAAACACCATTACTTATACCGTGAATCTCGATCCTGATCAAGAGCAGAGCTTCTTCTTCCGTGAACTAAGTGAATGGTAATAAACATTTTGGAGGTCCCTATGCGTGAAAAACTATTTAGTAATCTGGTCGGCATCCAACGTGAGATGCTGAAATTAATCGGAGAAGTGCATGCTCTGGATGGAAATCCTCTGGCTTTGGCAAATGCAATCGATGAATCCTGGCATCCCAAGTGTGATGTGTTTCAGACAGATAACGAGTGGATTGTGGTGGCAGAACTGGCCGGAGTGGAAAAGAATGAGATTTCCATCTCACTGAGCCCAGAGTACCTGCGCATCAGCGGTGTGCGGAACTTTCTGACTCTGAACACCCCTTTATGCTATTACAATATGGAAATTGAGACAGGACATTTTGAGCGCAAAATCTTTTTCCCTGAATTCGCGCTGGATAAAAAGAATCCCAAAGTGAGCTATATCAATGGCATGCTCAGGATTGCTTTTACTTTATCGCCTGTGGTAGAGAGGATCATACCCATTACGTGACAGGATAGGACTATAGATGTTTGAACTTTTTACCTCGAAGATACTGGCGGGAGTGGTGTCGCTCTCCATGCTGTTGTTTTCTTCATTTAAGGGAAATGACCCTCAGTTCAGCGCTATCAACCATCATAACAGCAGCAGTGCCATCTATCTGAGCGGAGAGTTACTCTCTGCATTTAACAACGATTTTGACAGCATCTTTGCCTCTTCTGCCACCATACCGGTACATTTTAAGCTAACTATCAAAAGCGGAACCCGCACCGTGGAAAGCCGGAAATTCAGACACCTGGTAGATTTCAATCCCGTCACCGGTATCTATGTGCTGCGCAAAGATGGGGATCCGGAAGTCTTGCGTACTTCTTCCGTAGAGCAGATTATCAAAGAGGTCTCGCAGTATAGCTTCAGTATTCCCTATCAGAGTTCTTGGGGATTGGTCAGTGTATCTATCCAGGCAGAACTGCCGGTGGTGCGCTTTGAGAAATTGGATAAAGACATGGACCTGATGGTGCTCTGGAAACATAGAAAACCCTCCGCCAAAATTCAGATAGATCTACGCAAGGTTAAATAAAAAGGAGATAATATGCTCAAATTTGGTATGCGAACCTGGATCATCCTGCTCTTTATCATTGTATCCATCGGGGGCTTGATCCTCTTGAACAACGTATTCCAAAGCAGAAACGAAGATATTCACAACAGTCTGGTAAAAATGGAGCTTTCCAGCCGGCTCAGAGAGATCAAGCTGCACAGCAGAGAGGATTCACTCAAAGCTGAATCTTTGATGAAGGATTTTAACTCCACCAAAGCTGTGGTAAATGTCGCTCTGGGGAATTCGAGGATCGTCACTTCGGTGGTTTTGCTTCTGATCATCATCTTCTCCACCAGCATCTTTATCTACGTTATTTGCCGCATCAGCAAGCCCCTCAGAGAATTGAAACGCGCTACGGATCAGATCAGACAGGGGGATTTTTCGGTGCATCTGCCAGAGACCGGAATTCGGGAAATGAAGGAGCTGAAAAACTCCTTTAATGTGATGTCCCGCGAGCTTGAAACCACCCAAACCCGGCTGCTGGTGGCAGAAAAAGAGATGATCTGGAAAGACCTTTCCCGCATCCTGGCCCATGAGATCAAGAATCCTTTAACCCCCATTCAGCTTGTGGTTCAGCGCCTTGAGGAGCGTCTGGAATCAGACTGCGACACGATCAGGGAACTTTTGCCAGAATCCATTTCCATCATCAGCCAGGAAGTGGATAATCTGCAGCTTTTGGCTCAGGATTTCTCAAATTATGCCAAGGTGAATCAGCCCAATACCGAAGAGCTCAATCCCGCCTTGTCCGTCCGCGAGATCGTAAAATCCTATGCGCAGAATTACCAGATCAATCTCGATCTTTCGGATACGCTCAAAATCAACTTTGACAAAACCCATTTCTATCAGGTATTTACCAATATTCTGCAAAATGCCATTGACGCCTCAGGGGCTGATAATACCATAGACATCCGTCTGTATAAAGAACTCAGCTATGCGGTGCTCAGCATCAAAGATCAGGGACGCGGTATCGAAGCAAAAGACCTCCCCCGCATCTTCGAGCCCTATTATTCTAAGAAATCCAAGGGCACCGGTCTGGGCCTGGCTTTGGTAAAAAGGCTCTGTGAGGCCAATGACGCGGTGATCCGTGTGAAAAGCAAGCCTGACGAAGGCAGTGAATTTACCCTGATTATGGATGACATAGCTACATGAAGATCCTGATTATCGACGACGAAAAAAACATCCGCATCAGCCTCACCAACATCCTGGAAGATGAAGGCTATGAAGTGGATAGCTATGCCGACATCAAAAGCGGCCTGGGGGCTCTGGAGGAGAGTGATCCCGATGCCATCCTGCTGGACGTGATTCTGCCGGATGGCAATGGCATTGAGGCTTTGGAAGAGATCAAAAAGAAACTGCCGCATATTCCCATTATCATGATCTCCGGAAACAGCAATATCTCCAGCGCAGTAAAGGCAATCAAACTGGGTGCTTTTGACTTTTTGGAGAAACCGCTCTCCCTGCCCAAGATTAAAATAACGGTAAAAAAAGCCCTGGATTTCCATGCCCTT
>CAXZAB010000042.1:0-12634 GCA_964293715.1 uncultured bacterium
ATCATATCTCTGCTGCAGGAGCCGGAGCTGCTCGAGGCGTCTTTGTTCTTCATTGCGTTTTGCTTCAGCGGCGGCTGCGTCTGCTACAGAGCTGTCACCACCTCCGCCCTTCATCTGCTTCAGATTGCCAACCGCGGCATTATATTCGTTGGTGGCACTGCGGAGCCCCTCATGCTCAAGCTTAGCCTGATCATAAAGGCTCTTAATCGCGATGTAAGATGGATTCTTGCCGGGGTCTGAGAACCTTGCCTCCAGCATCTTTAGCTGTTCGGCGGCAATGTTCATAAAGTTGTCCTGGGTAGATGGCACCTCCACGCTCAGCACCTCATTCATCTTCTGGCTAAGAGCGACTTTAGCCTCTGCCAGCTTTTGAACCTGTCCGGACAAAAGCCCCTCATAAGCCTGGGTCGTCATCTTGCTCAGCAGGGCGTCATTCGCCTGATCAATGGCTGTTTTCAGCTGGTTGTAGCCGATTGTTTCCAGGTTGATGTTGTCGAGATACTCGCCATACTGGTCGTTCATGGACCGGATAATGTTCTTCATGTCCAGCTTATCTTCGGCGGTCAGATTCGTGGCAGATCTCAGCTCCAGCAATCTTGTGGCGAGGTAATTAAACTTTTCAGTTTCAATAGATATCTGAGCCTGAACATCCTTAATTTCCTTGCCCATCTTCGTTTGAGCAGCGGTAAACTTATCTGCCTCCATCGAAGCCGCAGCAATGCTAAACCCCGCTATGGTCGCCGCTCCAGCCACCAAAGACAGTATCCCCACCACCGGATTGATGGCGATCTGCAGAGCATGATACGCCGCTGTGAGCGCTGTAATAGTAGTTGCCAGGGTCGCTATTATGGGAATCGCGACCACCACCCCCGTGACAAAGCCCTTCATCACCGGCGTCAGGTTGTTATAGGCCTCCATTAGCCATTTCAGCCCATTCAGCAATGGATTGATGATGACTTCCAACATATCGCCCACGGTCTCTTTGATATCGCCCCAGGCGTTTTTGTTCTGCGTCCGGAGATCGACCAAAGCCTCGGCAGTACCGCCATAGTCCTCACCCAGCTTCTCCACCAGGTAGGAGACACCTTCCGCTGCGAGCCTGGTGGCATCGAGCTCGATGCCATAGCGTCCCAGCATGGCAGTATGTCCATTCAGCGCACGTCCCATCAGGTCGAAGGCACTCTCCACGGTCATGCCGGTAGCTTTGTTTGCTTCCGCAAAATCCAGCAGTACCGGCACCAATTGCTGTACTTCGTTTTTGTTTAGTTTAAAGGTTTGCGCCAGCTTCGCCATCAGAGGCAGGAGCTGCTCATCACCGAAATTAGTGACGGACTGCATGGCAGAGGCAAAGTTCGCCATCTCCGCACTCGCATCACCAAAGGCAATGGTAGTCAAGGTCATGGCCTGTCTTTGGACCAAAGCAGCATCCAGCAGGTTATTGAACCCCTGGGTCAGTTTCCCAATAGCCTGGACTACGCCATCGATGGCGATCTTCACGTCTCTGATGGTGCCCAGAGCCTGGTCTGCGCTTATCCTGATGGTCTTGGGCTCTTCTACCGCATTCTTGAGGTTGTCGGCCTCTTGCCCCACCGTGCGCAATTGCCCGGTGGCGTCATCGGTCTGCAGGATCAGCCTGAAGCTCAGCTCTGCCATCTTATTTCCCTTCTTTTATGTGGATACACAGCCGTTCATAGAGTTCTGGGAGGTTCAGATTCTCAAAGTCCAGGGCCGTGTATCCTATAGTTCTCATCGTTACTTCGAATTTGGCGAGGTTTGTTTCTTTTTTGTCGGAGTCTTTAATCCGATACTTGCGAGCCAACTGGCGTATTTCTCTTTGTTGCTCGCGATATATGCAAAAAAAGCGGAGATGTATTCCAGCCCCTCGAGGGCATCCATTTTATCAGGGTCCTTCCCGCTGAGGATGGCAATGAGTTCTTTATCCACTTCAGAGCGCGAGATCATGGCCAGCAGGTCCAGCTCGGACACTTCTGCCATTTTGCCGGCCAAAAGATCAGCCAGCTTGGCCTTGATGGTATCGTTACTGATGGCCAGAGCCAGGATTTGGCGGAGTTGGTTATAACTAAGTTTAGTTTGCATCTATCCCTCCGGTCGCAGCTCAGCTGCAGGAATATGTAATGGATAGATCAGGCCTTCGGTGCTGCCCTGGATCTCTGTGCTAATCACCACAGTCCAAAGGCCATCAGCCTCCCCGGACCATTCGGTCACCCAGGAGAGGCCATTCATTAGCAAAATATCGAGATCGTCGACCATATCTATCAAGCTTAGAACATCCTTGTTGGCCAGGATCATGGTCATCGGCCGGCCCTGGAAAAGGGTGGACTCCAAATAGCTCTTTTGAGCCTCACTGAGACCACAGATGGCAAGCTCTACGGAGCTGCTACGGCGGCCGGGGATGAGAAAATTACGGGTTTTCACCTTTTCTGTATTCGAAGCCGTTTTGCCTGGCTATTCGGCGAGCTCACCAAAGGGATAGAAAACTTGGGAGCCCTCCAGGAACATTTTTTTAAGCTCCGATGTGTCACGGAAGTAACGATCGAAGGAACTATCTGCTTCCCCCGCAGCATAGTAAAGCAAGCTGCCAGGCAGGACCTGCTCCAGCGCAGCGAAGTCGAGCTCTTCTTGGGTTATTAAAGAGTCATCTGGTAAAATAAGTGGCATTTTTAAGCTCCTTTGTTAAAACGTAGGGGCTTTCGGCTGAAAGCCCCCGTTGATGGTTAAGTAAATCACACTAAACCCTTTAGCGCGACAATGCGGTTTGAGGTGTTGCCCGCGAATTCGGTGGAGATGATGAGGGTCCAGAGGCCGTCGGCCTCGCCACTCCATTCCACCACCCAACGCATACCGTTGAAGATGGTGGCGCGGTCGCGTTCCTTGGAAACAGCTACGATGGTCACCTCTGCACCACTGAAGGCGGAACTTTCGAAATAGCTCTTTTGCTTTTCGGAAAGGCCGTTCAGTGAAAGCTCTATGCTGTTGCTGCGTTTACCCGGGATCAGGTAATTGCGCGTCTTTAGTTTTTCCACTTTGCTGTCGGTTTTACCAGGCTTTTCGGCGAGCTCACCGATCTGCTTCAGATAGGTGCTCAGCTCCATTGCCATAGCTGACTTTGAGGCATATTTCGTGCCGATCTCGGCGCTGGTGTAGGAGCCCAGCCCGAAGAACACTTCATCGGCGATGAAGGTATCGGACAGGGCCGCAAACAGCAGATCCGCGGCGGTGGTTCCGGTGGCGAAGGTGGGGGCAGTGAGTCCCGGCATTAGAATACCGCCTTTGCTATCTTACCTGCAGCGGAGGCCAGCCATTTGCGATTGCGATAGACGAATTCCACCGCCCCGCCCACTGTGCCGAAGGTCTTGAGCAGCAGGTTCTTTTTCTTCTTGCTTTTCTTGTCCAGGCCGAGCACCTTTTCGGTTTTCGCCACGGCCATGCTTTTCTTCACGGCGTCGTCCAGGTCCGGACCATTGGCGAGATCCTGCACTATGTCCAGGATCATAAACAGAGCAGAAGATATCTGCCCCTTATCCGCGTCCTTTTTCCAGATCAGGCTGATGATCCACACTATGATCAGCGAGAAGACACTGACCATTACCTGTTGATTATTGAATATAAAGTCCATCTTTCCCTCCTACATTTTCAGGAACAGAATAGAAGCCGTGGAAGCAGTGCCAGAGGCAGTGCGCCTAATATAAAACCTGGAGTGCCTGAGGACAGGCGGTTTAGTGGGCACTCCTACGGGGATATTCACGAACAGGTTATTGGTATAGAGCGAGTCGGGACGGATCCCGACAGCTCCCACGGCGGCGGTAATCACCACCTCCGTGCACCCGGCCGGCACTGTGATGCGCCGCCACGTGCTGTCTGCACTGGTCGCGTAGTTCAGGCAGGCAAAGGTTTTGTTGAATTGCATCTCCTTTTTACGGGAGTCCACAGGAAGCGTCTGGGCACTGAGCCCGGCCACCAGGGATACAATCAGGATCAAGCTCATGATCATCAGGATAAAGGTTTTGTTTCTCATCTTTGCCTCCTTTAAGCAATTACGAAGACTTTCACGAAGCCATCGACGTAGGTGATGCCGGGACGCACGCGGATGTACCAGTGGTACTTCCAGTCGCTACCATGATGCTCTACCTTGAGCTCGGCATCGGTGCGGTAGCCCAGGATGATGAACTTGGGCAGTCCGGCGATTATGTAGTTATCGGGCATCAGACGAGGCTTCACGGGGATACCCGCAAAAGAGACGTTGCCGCCCTCCAGCAGGAACCGGTCACCAGCGCCGGTCAGGCGTTTGGCAATCTCGCTTCTGAGGCGCACCAGGTCTTTGTGGGAAACGTAGAACTTGAAAGACTCCTGGTCTTCCAGCATACCCTCATCGAAAGTGAGCAGCGCAGCCTCGAACTTCTCGTCCCAGTCCACGTTCGTCTCGGCATCGATGGTGGTCACAGCGGAGGCGGTAGTGGCGAGCTTGATGATGCCATTCAGCGCGGCCAAGGCAGGGGTCGAGGAAGCTCTGTCTCCGCGGAAAAGCAGCTTGCGGATGGCCTTTTCGGCCTTCTTTGCAATGTGATTTTCCACGTAGGCACCGAAGGCCTCTTCGCCATATTTGTCCTTGTAGAACTCGACCGTGTCGCGTCCCAGGGTGAATTCTGCGTTCAGGATGCCAGGGCTTACCGTGAGATCGCGGGTAGCAATATCCTGCGCAGCTTTAGCTTCGTCGAGGGAATTCGTAAACACCAAATCCTGGACTATGCCGATGTCTATTTTATGGTCCTTCAGCAGAGGCACCACAGTGATGTCGCTCAGCGTGTCACCGGGTTGGCTGCCAATCACCTCATCGATGAAGAGGCTGGTGGTATTGGGGGTGAGGATGTTCATAGCCTTTCCGGAGTCCACATCGGCAATGCCTTTGTAGAGTTCGCGGTGGCTGGCTTTTACCAGAATCTTCTGGCTTCCGATCATGACCTCACGGTCGACGTTTTGTTCCCCGGGCTCTCCCTTCAGGCTCTTAGAAATAGCCTTGGTGATGCTCATAGAAAGCTCCTTAATTTCGTTTGTGAATGCTTTGATGAGCTCGGTGGTGGCGGCGCTGCCGTCTTCCTTTTCGAGCTCGTTGATTCTGCCCTGGATCGTGTCCAGCACCTTGGTGGTTTCTGCGGCGGGGTTGGCGCCAATGGCCTTTCGGATGGACTCAAGCTGACCCTTCAGCTCTGCCACGAGGGCGGCATTGCCGCTCTCTGCAGCGTCTTCGGCAAAGCCGGCAATGCTCACGCCGTTAAACTGGCCTTTCATCACCTTCTGCCAGAGCTCGCTGTTGAGGTCCTCACACTTCAGCACAGTGACCCAGGCCCCCACCTTGGTGTCAGGGTAGTGCTCCTTGTTTTCGGCCTTCAGAATGGTGGTTTCTACTATTACAAACTCCGGGACGGGACGGTTGTTGTGGTTCACGTCGTTCTTGCCCACCAGGCCTTTTTTGGCAAAGTGGTAAGCCGCTTTCTTGACCTCTTCGGCGGTGTAGGTGTCGCCCTGCGAGTCAACCACGCCGGGCTCCATCACGGTTACATAAAGCAGGCCTTCGCTGCCCACGGTCTCGGCTTTGAATTTCGCGGTGGCGCCCAGGACTTTGGCCTGCTTGCCATTTACGCCTTTCACGATTGCCCCCCTCATATTTACGGGCTGGTAGTCGTCGAAAAGCAGACTGATCAGGTCCACATCCACGTTACGGAGTTCGGCTTTCACAATCCGGCGCTTTCCTCTGTTGAATAGTCTCATTAGACTCTCCTCTTAATTGTTTCGGAGGCCGGAAAACAGCCTCTCATCTTCGGTTTTCAGGATCTCGGTCAGGTTGCCGAACGCAAAATCGTCCGGGCTTACACTCCAGCCAAATTCCCAGTTAAATTCTATGGCCAAAGTCATGGCGAGGCGCTTCTGCAGCGGCTTCACCACGAAGTTGTAAAACATTGTCATGTCACTTTTACTGTCCCCTCCGAGCTGTCCGGGGATGAGCTGGCTCACGATCCGGGCCGGAACCCGGTGGTAGGCCAGGATGCCCTCGCGGAGGTCTTTCTTCAGGCTCAGGAAGCCGCCCTCTCTGTCTTGCTGCCTCAGTGGTTCCAGGCGTATTTTAACGTCTCGGCTTTCGCTTTCGATCAGTACGGTGGAGTGACTCCTTTCGTTGCCCTTCACTTCCTGCAGAGCCCGCTCGATCTCGGTGTAGGCATCGCTCATTATCTCATTGCCACCTTCATCGGTGATGGTGCCATCGCGCAGGGTGCCACCCTCCACGATCATGAAATAATCTATCATCAGTCCGTTCTTAAAATTGTTGTAATCAAAGGTCTTGATCTCGCCCAATATCTCGATATTGATGGCGATAGGCAGGCAGGCCAGGCCCCAGGCATTGCTGCGGTGGGTGCTTTTTTTCATGTGGATGATGTCGGCATAGGGATAGTCTTGCCGCTTATTGTTTTTCAACTGGATATAGTCCGGTTGAGAAAAGCCGAATTCGGTGTATCTCTCCACGATCTGGACTTCGCCGGGCAGCATGCGCTCCAGCCCTACCCATTGTCCCTGGGCATTGCGCATCTTGATGAGGAAGCCATTTCCACAGGCCAGGTAAAACTTCATCATTTCGCTGATGATGGTGGCCTGGTCCTCACAGGCGGGAAATTCCGCAGCCTCCATCCAGGCGTTCACCTTGGGGTTTTTGCACTCATAGGTCATTACCGTAGCCATGGTCAGCGCATCGATGCAGCCGGAGTGGTATTCGTCCAGATCCAGCATGTTGAGCAGCTTCGCCATGCTGAAGGGCGCGGAGATAATCCGCTTCTGCTCCTGGGCTTTACTCACCAGGCGCTTGCCGGTTACGGGGATATTGTCCAAACTTATTGGCTCTGCAGCGTAGTGCTTCGTCAGCAGCTCTCCGGCATTGCTGATGGCTACATTGCTATTGCCTATGCGTGAGATCCTCACGATCCCGCCCCTGTGCCGGCCTTCAGCAGCTCGATCCTGGCTATGCGCACCAGCCGGGCACCATCTATCCGGGAAGTGTAATACTCCACCTTGGGTAGATCGCGGTTCATACCGGCTATATAGTGAGTCCTAAAGTTTTCTTTCAGTGTATAGAGTGCCTGGTCAGGATCATCTGCCTTTTGGGCGTTCACCACCAGGAACACTGTCCAGGCAATGTCGGTATCCACAAAGCGCCGGGAGGTGCCGTTCTTACCGGTTTCACCATCCAGGATTACTATTGCTGCAGGCAGTTCCTTGGGGACATCATCCTTGTTGAAAAGCACGGATTTTGCTCCTGCAGAGATCAAGGCTTGCTTGATTGCTTTGCGTTCGTAGCTGAATTTTTCGCTGTTGGTCACAATGACACCTCTATGCTATTGAGTTGCTGATATATCCACTGTTCACGGTTCTTAATGATCTCTTCATAGACGTTACGGGCGGCAATGCCCTCACGCTTGATCTTGCCCTGGATGGCGTAGGCCATCTGTTCGATGGTCAGCATTTTGCCGGTCTTTTTGTCCGTCCAATTCAGGTTCTTGCGCTCCACCCAGGCCTTTAGCGGGGCGATGGGGGTCCAGCTTGGGACTTTCCCACCCAGCACAAAAGGCTCGTGCCTCACATTGGAGCCGACTCTTAAAGTAATGCCGTCGCTCTGGATCTGTACCAGGTAGCCGGCATTACTGTAAAAATCGCCTTTGTCATAGATCTTCTGGGCCATGATCTCTTTGCGGGCATCTGCATCGATCACACTTCCGATCAGGTGCAGCTTACCCTCCAGGGCGTTAATGATCGCCCTGTAAATCTCAGCCATCAGCTCCTGGGTCATATCACACCAGCCCGTATCAGCCGCGGAGGCCGGGGGTTGAGGTCATCCAAAAGAGCCAATCCAGCGGGGCTGAGATATCCGTTCAAAACTTTCAGCGCACGCAGCTGCAGATTAGCCTTGAAAGCTTCAATTTCGATGCCAGTAAGCAGCTCCGTGGCGCTCTGGTCTATGCCCACGGTCTTTACTATGCCTTCACCTACGGTCTTCAGGTTGATAAATTCGGCGGTACTGTGCAGAAGCAGGAAGCAGTAGGCAAAGCGGAACTTCGTTTGCAGATTGCTGTAGGGGGCCGGCACTGGAGCAGGTTTTGGCACATTGCCCTCAGCATCAGGAGCCCCGGGCTCTGGCTCTTTTATCTCGATGTCTGCGTCTGCGTCTGCATAGGAATCCGATGTAGTATATTTCTTCAGCTCCTCGAGCACCAGGGTGCTGTGCAGCTCGAAGATGGCGTTATCACTCATATCAGACGGCAAATTCAGCGTCTTCAGAGCGTCACTTACGGAGACTGGAATCGCTTTAACCACGTAAGCCGAAGCCCCAGGCGATTGCCCAATAGAAAAATGTGAAGGCCAGCATACCGCAAAACCAGGCTATCCAGGGGAATATCCAGTTATAGGTTCTCCACCGGTATCGGCGCTGGTCTTTGCCGTTTCTATAATGCTGCCAGCCAGACAGACCCAGCAGGCCCACGATGTACAGCGGCCAGGCCAGGATGCTGATAAATAAAGAGAAAAGCCCCAGTCCGCCCGCTACGGCGTCCAGGATCGTCCACTTCAGGATGCGTGTGAGTTGTTTTGATTGTTTCATCTTATCTCCCGATAGTTATTATGAGCCAGTAACAAACTGAGAACGCCGCGTATCCGGCACACCAATCTGCAATGGCATCCAGCCAATTGTATTGCTTGCGAAACCGCTTCATCTCTGCTTTGTAAGCAAGCTTGTAGGCCACCTTCCACTGCTCATCCTTGGGCTCGAGCGCCTGAAGGTGTCGCCAGTCTGCGCTCTTTTCCCACCAAGCTTTTTTGCGCCCCAGGTATTGCGCATTTTCCCAGCTCCAATATATTGCCGCTATGCCTATCGCAATGAACACAGCCATTGCCGGTAAGAGCAGCGCGATAAGGCCAAAGTAGCCCGTGAGTGCCCCGTATCTTGCATGTTTGCCGGTATTGCTTAAAGTTGTTTTCATTCTTCACCTCGCTTTGATGTTTCCAAGCTTCGTTGGCTTGCGCTTAGCGTCAAATCCACTTGCCCGCTCCTGCCACAATATCTCATATCACTATCTCCGTTTGGGTCCTACACTTCCAGTGGAAGGGAGGAAAGGGAGTGTGTGCACCGCTCACGCCGGTGGGGTTGCCTTTGTCGTCATATTCCACCTGGCTATCTTTTACCCAGGGGGCCAGGGCTTTAATCCTGTCCCGGCTCTCTTCCAGACCCTCGGCATTGACATCGATGTCCATGAGGTTATCACGGACTTCCAGCGCCACATCCAGAGGGTAGAGCTTGTTTTCGCTGACCAGTGCCCAACAGATCTCGCTGGTGCGCTCATCCATGGGATTCACCAGCCGGTAGTACTGGGCTCCGGCCTTTTCATATCCGGAGAGCCTGCCCATCTCACGTACACGGAGGGCAGTGTGTTCGGCCAGGCCCTGCCAGTAGTGCTGGCCTTTGTCTCCCAGATCGTTGAATTGTGCTTTCAGGGCATCGGCAAGCTGTTGCTTGGTATGTCCCTGCTCGATGGCCTGGGTAAGTGTATTCCGGAAGTCGTCACTGATGTCTGCGCCATAGTGCTGGCCTATCCAAAAGAGGTTCTGACTCTGGAGCTGGCTGGCCAATTGCTGGTCCTGCACACCCCACAGCCCTATGCTGATTTTGGTCTTGGCCTGAGTCCTCACGTCCTGGATGCCGAGGCGAAGGCTCCGCTCCACGTAAGCCTTCGTTTCGGCACCTACCGCCATCATAAAGTCATTGCCCAGGTTCTGATTGATAATCTCCATCAGGGCGTTCACATTGCGAGTTTCCAGGCGTTCATCTTTTGGCATATCGCTCAGCATCTGGATGGCCAGATAGGCAGCCTCGCGCAGCTCACGCTTCCAGGCATTATTGAGCACCCGGTAATATTCCAGCATCATGCGGTCAAAGGAGTTCATCGTCTCACCACTTCAGCTTCCGCACCCTTACCCGGTTGCGGCCAATGTCATATTCGTTGAAACGTTCCAAACAGCCAGCCAGGGCGTCACAGCCATCGATGTAACCATCTGGATAAGTGAGGAACTGGCTGATCAAGGTGGGTGTGTCCTGCCCCTCCGGAAAGAGCACTCCGGCGGTCTCAATGATCGTCTCGGTACGCTCAATGCGCAGGTTCTTGTTTTCCCGGTTGTCTATTTTCTTGATTCTATGGCTCATGGGAGGCAGCCCGTTGTCCGCAGCCCAGCGATCGAAATCTGCCAGGATGCGAGCCTGCCCGAAAGTCGTTTCACAAGCTGCCCTGGCCTTCACTTTGTAGGTCCGGTCCAGCTCTTGGTAAGTATCGTAATAATATCTAAAAAACTTCGTATTGGAGGTCTGGCGGATCCACACGTGCATCACGTAGAACCTGGTGCCATCATAGCCTATTGAGATCACGGCCTTGTAACAGCCCTTCTCCCCCCAGGCGGGGTCTGCATACAGCCACACGCGCTTGATCTTGGGCGGCTCCGGAAGGCTGCGGTACTTCGTAAACCACTGGTTCTTGAAGATGTTTCCTTCGATTACAGGCTTCCCCAGCATCTCTCGCTGATATCCGGTATTGCCGAATTTCAGCCGCAAGCTGGGTAGGGATTTAGTCGGGTACTGTTCTTCCCAGATCGATCTGCCCTTCTTATTTTCCAATGAGAAGCGCAGGATGGCTCTGTGCTGCGTTTTTAATACAGTTTGGTGTTCCAGGTCGAGATCAGGCTTATCTGCCTTCAGATCGTCCTTAATGACCTCCTGGAATTGGCAGATGGCATAATTCGGGTGCACCAGGTTCCCCAGCCAGAGCACCCGGCCCGGTTCCGCTGGATCCAGCGCGCCGGCCAGCTCCTGGGTAATCTTCTCCATCTTGCGCCGGCCTATGGTCTGGTTGCCCATGTTCTCTTCTTTGTCGATGTCGTCACAGACGATCAGCCCCGGACGCTTCGCAGTCTTGGGGTTGATGGTGCCGCGGTGGCTCTGCTTGATGGATCTGGCCCGGATCCTGGTTTTGTTCTTCAGGTAAAAGTCCAGGTCGGTGGTGTCCATCGGGGTCAGCTCCGGAAAGTCCAATGTGAGGCGCTTATTATTTACGAGCTCATGCAGGGTGAAGGCTGTGCGCTCCTGCGCCAAATCGCTATCGGCCGCCGTGTGGATCACATAGCGCTCACCCTTTATGATCTGCCAAATCGGATAGACCACACCCATGAGCACCGTTTTGCCGAGCCCGCGAAAACCGGTAATGGCGATGATGCCGACAGTCTTTTCCGTCTCATCGAACATGGTCTGGTGCGCTGGGCAAAAAGGTAAGCCAAAGATATGGGGAAAGTAGGTCTGGCAGAAAAAGCTGAAAGCTTCCCAGCCCTCGCCTGTAGCCCTGGCCACACGCTCTTCACGCGCCTTGGGACTGTCCTGGCTAAAGGGCCGGACATGTGGCGTCTTGGCCGCAATCTCCTGGAGGGCTTTGTTTTGGCGTTGGATGAATTTAGTCAAAAGTAGCCTCGTCAATTATCGTATCTACCCTATCTTCCTCTCCGGTTTTAGTCAATTCTGCTAAAACAATGGCCACCATCTCATCGTCTGTGGCATCGGCCTCCGCCTCAGCATAATCGAACTCTACAGACACATTCCCTTCATTGTCTGCTACCTCGTGGGCATCCCAGGTCACATACCTGAAACCTGAATAAGTGAAGCCCTTGATGGGTATTGTGCATCCTGATCCTTTCATTGTATCCTCACTTAAATCTGTAATACTTTTTAATTTTAATAATTTCAGCCACAAAAGGCAGATGACAGCTATACTTCTCTATCTGATCCATTAGGACACAGCTGCCAGTAAAAACCACACGTTTTTCGCCATCTATAATGACCTCCAGGGTAAGGCATTTCTCGCTGCCGCCACTGGAATATTTTGTCTTTCCAATTCGATATCCAGACACGACAAGCTCTTGGTTCAGAATGCTATCAATAGAAATCTTGTCCCCTTCAAGTGCTTGAGGTTCCTCAGCGAAATCGCTGAAGCGCTTCATATTGCTATTTTGCGAATTGGGTTCTTGCACCTCAACTCCTCGCTTGCTTCCATCATCTTGTCCTTTATGCCGTCCGTGATGTGCCGACGCCTCAAGTTCAACGTATTGGCATGGCACATCCATCCATAATAACTCACAAAGCTGCTGAGTACTGCTTGTGCGTCCATATCGCCACTTAGGATATCGCGCATCCTTCTTTTGAACCTTATGGCAATGGATTTTCTAAGCAATGTATAGCCCGGATAAAACCTGTATCCAAGAAAATCAATCCCGCGGTCAGCTATCGGGAACACCTGCCAGTTATCCTTTACCTCAAGGTTCAGCTCTTCTTTGAGATATTCCTCTACATCCTTATGTAGCTTGTGCAAACTGGGCTTGTCGCAAGCCAGGATCACCAGGTCATCGGAATAGCGGAAGTAGTGCTTTATTCTCTTGTTTTCTTTCAGCCAGTGATCGAAGCCGCTCAGATATAGATTGGCAAGGTGCTGCGAGAGATAGTTCCCAATCGGCACCCCGCTGTCTGTGCTTTCGATTATTCCATCCA
>CAXZAB010000043.1:0-12474 GCA_964293715.1 uncultured bacterium
ACCGTGTACAAGGTATGCTCTCCACTTTCTGAAATGATGGCGCCGATCATCTGGTGATACATTTCAGCGCTCTCGCCCAGCTCAAGCATATCTCCCAAGATCGCGATATGAGGAAGCTGGGGCAGATAATCCCGCCAAAATTCCAGGGCAGATTGCATGGAGACGGGTTTGGCGTTGTAGCAATCCAAAATGAGATGTCGCCCTGCCCGGTTTTCGATTTGCATGCGTAAATCTAGCTCTATGGGCTGATCCAAGGCAGTTTGGATTTGCTCAGAGCTAAGGCCAAGCTGCAGAGCGGTGGCGATGGCAAAAGATGTATTGATCACATAATGTGGGGCCGGATAGGGAATCTGCCACTGAACACCGGCCAGGGTGAAGGCTTGAGAATCCTGCTCCCGGACTATGTTTTCAATCTGATAATTTGCAGTTTGAGCAAAGCCCACGCTGGTGCCTTTGTCTTTGTACTGCTCAAAGCGCGGATCATCGGCGGGGAATATCCTGAGTTCCAAAGCGCGACGGAAGAGATCGGATTTCTCTTTAAAGACTCCCTCTTCATCCTTAAAATATTCCAGATGCGAAGGACCGATATTCAAGATAATTCCGGCATCCGCCATGATGGTGTCTGCCAAAACCGCTATTTCACCAAAGTGATTGGTGCCGATCTCGAAGATTCCATATTTATGTTTGGGGCTGATGCGGAGGATGGTCTTGCAGAGCCCGATGATGTTGTTTTCATTATGCAGGGTCTTGAGCACCGGGGCCCGGCTTTGTAAAACCTGAGCCAGCAGCTCCTTTGTGCAGGTTTTGCCGGTAGAGCCGGTAAGGGCAATCTTGTAGATGGCAAAGAGCTGTAGATATTTCTGGAGTGTTTTAGCCATAAGGAGTTCTGCGTTTTCTGTCTTAATCAGCTTGCTGTGCTGTAGGCAGGCAGTATCGCTCACCGCCAGATTGCTTTCATCTGCCAGAACCTCAGGCACAAAGTGGTTCCCGTCAAAATTCTCGCCCTTAAGCGCAAAAAATACCGAAGCGGGCTGTATGCTCCTGCTGTCTGTGGAAATGTGCCAGTAACTTTGAGGCGCAGTATAGCCTTCCTCAAGTGGCTCTTCCTTGTTCAAAATTCTGATAAGCAGCGGATCAAGAGCCAGGATCAATTCGTTGTCATGCTTTTCGTGGGATTTTTGTCCAGAGCTGTGCAGCGCAACTTGATAATCATCAAAGTCATGGCGTTTTCCCCTGATTTCCTGATAGGTCTCATGTCCCTTGCCACAAATGAGCACGATGTCTTGGGGGCGTGCCAGCCTGATTGCGCTGTGGATGGCCTGGGCACGATCCCGGATAATCCACCAGGGCAAAGTGTAATCTGTGTCTTTAACAATCTCATAGATGATTTTATCGGGATTCTCATACCGGGGATTATCATCGGTGATAATCACGGCATCGCTGAGGCTGAGCGCTGCTTTGAGCATCAAGGGGCGTTTGCCTTTATCCCGGTTTCCACCGGCTCCGATAATCGTAATCACTCTGGTGTGGGCAAACTTCTGCACACTTTTCAGCAGGTTTGTGATGGCATCCGGGGTATGGGCATAATCAACGTAGATGCCCAGACCAAGCTGATTGGGTACGGGTTCGATTCTGCCCCGGATCGCTTTAAGCTGTTGGCATAAAATCGGCAGCTCTTGTAAGGTAGTGTCAGTCTGCAGCATTGCGGCGCAGGCCAGAGCCAGGTTATCTATATTAAAATCGCCGATCAAAGGGCTGTCAATTTTGATAGTTGTATCACTATCTTTTTGATAGAGCTTAAAGCTGGAGCCATAGAGGTGTGTCTCTTGATTCTGGATTGTCAGCGTGCTGGAAGGATCGTGCCCCACAGTGATCACCCGGCTTTCGCTGCCGGCCAGGCGCTCCAAAATCATCTGTCCATGCTCGTCATCGCTATTTATAATGCAAGTGGCGGCCGCCAACGCAGCCCGCTCAAAGAGCAGATACTTGGCTTCATAATAATCATCCATATTCTGGTGAAAATCCAGATGGTCACGGCTGAGATTGGTGAAAAGGCAATAATCATATTCCACTCCATAGACCCTGTCCAGCGCCAGTGCATGAGAAGAGACTTCCATCACTACATGGGTGACTCCTTCACTCCTCATCTGATTGAAAATCTGATTTAGCTGGAGGATATCCGGCGTCGTATGTTGGGTGGGATATTCCTTGTCCATGATCTTGTATCCCATAGTGCCGATCCAGGCGGCTGTATGGCCTTTTTGCAGCAGCATCTGATAGAGCATCAGCGAGCTGGTGGTCTTGCCATTGGTGCCGGTAATGCCATAGAGGGTCATATGATGGCTGGGATCGCCATAGAAAAGCTTGGCGTATAACGCTGCGGCTTTGCGACTATCGGTCACGGTGATGTCCACTTTGCCGGTTTCGCCTATACAAAAAGCGGCCTCGCGGGCGCACACCTGGGGGATAAAATCATGGCCGTCGTAGCTGCCACCTTTGATGGCGATAAAGACTTCCCCGGCCTCAAGTTCCCGATTATCCGTTCTGGGCTGTGGGAGCGGGGCAGAGCTGTCTTTGATCTTGTGCTTAACTAAAATATTGTGCTCGCTGTAAAGTTCTAATAACTTGGAGATCATAACGATGCCTCCAGGACGCAGACGCTTTCACTACTGATTCTAGACCCCGCCAAGAGTGACTGTTTGCGCACTATGCCAGAGCCGATTATTCTGATCGCGACTTTCTGATCTGAGGCAGCTTTCAAAGCCTTGCGCAGAGTGAGCCCCACCAGATCCGGCATGGTTCCGGCGCTTACCGCCTTATGATCCAGGTCTTTGCTGCGCCCAATCTTCAGCGTGATGGGATGATTCTTGTCCACTGTGATTCCCGGCTTGGGAAATTGATCGATCACCACAGAAGCGCTATCCGGACCTTCCACTTTATACAAGAATCCGTATTGGTTGAGGTTGCGTTCTGCAGTTTGAATATTCATTCCGCTGAGGTCAGGCATTTTCAGCGAGGTCTGCAGCAGTCTTTCATTATAGGGTAAGATGTCACAATCAGGCATAAAAAGAATGTTGCTCACGATCTTTTTGAAGGTGGGAGCTGCACTCATAGAGCCAAAGCGGTAATAGTGCTGCGGTTCGTCATAAAAAACCACTACCACCATGCGTGGATCTTCCACTGGGAAGAGGCCTGCAAAAACGGCATTGTATTTATTGCCGGAATAGCCGCGGCTGCCTGGAAGGTTTTTCTCCGCAGTCCCGGTTTTTCCGCCTACACTGATGTAATCCATTTTTATATGAGTAGCTGTGCCATCATCCACCACACCCTGTATATAGGAGAGCATGGTGTCACAGGCTGCTTTGGAGGAGACCTGTCTGAGCACGGAGGGTTCAAAAGACTCCAAAATATTGCCTTGATCGTCGCGGTAGCTGTCCACGATTTGAGTCTTCATCATCTTGCCGCCATTGGCGACGGCACTGTAGGCAGCGGCTAATTGGATGGCTGTCACCGAGATGGATTGGCCAAAGGAGAGTGAATGCAGGGAATAGCCATCCCAGTTTTCCAGCTTGGCAAAAATCCCGCTGGATTCACCAAAAAGATTGAGCGGGCTTTTTTGCCCGAATCCCATGGCTATGTAGGCTTCATAAAGTTTTATTTTCCCAGTCCGTTCCGCGATTTTGGCCACTCCCACGTTGCTGGATTTCACGATAATATCCCGGGGTGTGAGCGGGCCATAAGTATGGGTATCAGTGATCACCCGGCGACCCACCTGGTAGCGTCCGCATTCAAATCTTTCATTGGGCTTTATCAGCTTATGCTGCAGAGCGGGCAGTACGCCCATCGGTTTTAAAGTGCTGCCAGGTTCAAACATAAAGCTGGCCGGGATGTTGGATTTTGTCCGCACTTGGTTGGGATCGTCGTATTTATCCTGGTTAGAGACTCCGGCCAAAGCCAGAATCCTGCCGGTTTTGGGGTCCATCACCACAGCTCCGCCATTCGCGGCTCCGTATTTTTCCACCCCTTCATATAAAGCGTTTTCCACTATCTCCTGGATTTGTGTGTCGATAGTCAGATATACATTTGACCCGTTTTTGGGAGGTTTTTCGTGTAAGTCCGGATAGGGCATGGGGTTGTTATTGGCATCCAGCACTACTTCGCGCCAGCCGTATTCGCCGGAAAGAGTTTTATCATAAGTAGCTTCCAGCCCGCATATCCCAGAGAGCTTGTACAAGGACTTGCTGTCTGTCATGGGATCGTAGCCATTGGATTCTTCACTCACAAAACCCAGCATCCTGGCGGCCAGGATTCCTTTGGAATAGATGCGTCGCATTGAGGCAAAGTTTTGAATGAGGCCGGGGAGTTTTTGCTTGCTAAATGCCTTAAGGATTTTATCCAGTTCCGCTTCACTGATTTTGTTTGAAATCTGAATTGAGGTATCTTTTTTGCCCATATTCAGGCGCTTTAAGACATTGGCTTTGCTCACGGAAGAATTCTGTGAGATGGCATCGGCAATTTTATCAAAAGCTGCGGCTTGGGAGATAGAGGTTCTTTTCGCCCAGGTGCTTACGGCAAAACGGTCAATATCGATCTGATAATGATTGACGCTGCTGACCAAAAGATTGCCTTTGGCATCATAAATTCCGCCTCGGCGCGGGATTAGGATCTCTTTGCGGGGGATATAGCGCACTCTGCGTAAATGGGCAAAATTGAACGGATCCAGAACCTGGATACTAAAAAGGTAAGCGCTCCACAAAAGAGCTGCTGCACCAAAGAGGACAATAAGGGAAACGTAACGCGAGCGCATGAATCTAATCGAGGATTATGCTTAAGTTTTTGGCCTCAGCTCTGCTTGCAAAAAGATCTATGATGCAATAGCCGCTTTTTTCCTGCTTTGCTGAAGGTTCGTGCACATAGACGATGCGTCCTTGATCCTGCTCCGGGATAAATTGACTCATTTCCACCCGCACTAAAGAGGCAATGTGCCGCCCGCTTCTGAGATCGTCGTGTTCTACCAAAAGCTCTGTATTGATGTTTTTCTCCGCATTATAGCTTTTCTCTACCCTCGACAGCCTTTTGGTGTAATTCACGATCTTGTTGTTGTTAAAAAAGTCCAAAAACCCACATTAACCCGCCAAAATAATCAGAGTGATTAGTTTTCCTCTTATCATTGTTTCCTCTTTTTCTTTTCCGCTGCTCTCAGCTTTGCACTGCGGGAGCGGACGTTGCTGCTTATTTCCTCTGCATCGGTAGTCAGAGGGCGTTTGGTAATGATCTTGAGCTTGCTTTTGTGTTCACACACACAATTGATAATAATAGGAGGGCAGATGCAATCCGTAGCCTCCAGCCTAAAAAGTTTTTTTACAATGCGATCTTCCAAAGAGTGGTAACTCATCACCACGATTCGTCCTCCCGGATTCAGCAGATTGATCGCATCCGTCAGGGCTGAAGATAGTGCCTTTAGCTCGTCATTCACAAAGATCCTCAGGGCTTGAAAGATTCGCACTTTGGTCTTTAGTGATTCTTTTGAACCCACTCCCACCACGTCTTCGATGATGGCGGCCAGGTCTTTGGTAGTGGCTATGGCTTCGCTCTCGCGGGCGTGTTCTATTGCACGCGCGATGCGCCCTGCAGATTGCTCTTCTCCATATTCTCTGAATATTCGTCTGAGTTCATTGTAGGAAGATTCATTTACTACCTGGCCTGCGGTAAGTTCCTGGCCTTGGTCCATGCGCATATCCAGGGCTGCGTCTTTGTCAAAACTGAAGCCGCGCTTGGCTTCATCTATTTGGTGCGATGAAACCCCCAGATCAAAAAGTATGCCATCGATGCCCTTTACCTTATTATAGGCGAGTGAGGTGCGCAGATCACGAAAATTTGCCTGAATCAAGACGGGATCATAGTCTGCCAGCTTTTCTTTGGCTTCGGCAATAGCGTCTGCATCCTGATCAAAAGCGTAAAGCTTGATTTCGGGCTCTGCCTCATACATTGCCAAGGCGTGTCCGCCTCCGCCCAGAGTGGCGTCCACATAAATGCCTCCGGCTTTCAGCTGAAGCATTTCCAGGCAGGTTTTGACCATTACGGGCTGATGATAGTTGCTCATAATTGATAATCCTCACTGCTGAAGGTATTGCGGTGGGTTTGCAGCTTGGCTTTACGCACCTTGGCGTAAACTTCCGGATTCCACAGCGAGATGTAATGGCCTTCGCCTTTGATGATCACGCTGTCATCGATGCCCACTTCTTCCATCAGCATATTGTGAATTCTTACCCGTCCCGGCCCTTCCAAAGTCTGCTCCATCATGGCAAAATCAATTAATTGGGTGCGCAGCTGCTGGGCTCGCTCATTCCCTTGCTTGAGGCGTTCCAAGGTGCTGTTCCAGCAGTCCAAAGGATAGATGGCGATGGTATCATTGGGTCCCAAGGTCACGACCACAGAACGGTAAGAATCATCAGCGAACTTCTTTTTGAAGCTGGCCGGGATGATTACCCGCTGGTTGTGCACTGAGTTTTCAAAAATACCTAAAAATTCACCGGACATTGGCGCCACCTTTTCTAAGAGTTTGAGCAGTATGTGAGTTTCCCGACCATAATTCGATCCGTGGGCGACTCGTTTTGACTAATTTTGCTTTTATATGAGCGAATCTGACTTACAATGACATCTTTAGCTGACCCTGCTTTTTCTGTCAAGCGCTTATTTTGTTTTTTTACACTTTTCTGCGATTCTTAGTATAGAGCTAGGAGAAAACAGGCAAAATTTCCCTAATAATCCGGCTAAACTATGAGCTTTAAAGCCTGTAAAATAGAGGTATAAAGTGAAAAGCCACCAGCCTGTAGTCGCTATTTTATTTATGTTGATATTTTTCGACGGAGTCATGCTTTTGCTCAAAAGTCAGGTCTTTATTTCAAAGTGTGGGGTGGATAGATTCACAAAGTGCCTAATCAGGTTTTGAACTTATGCTAAAAATAAAAGAAATGGAAGCAGACCAATCTGCTATAAGAAGGTTATTATGACATTTTTTGCACTTTTGAGCCTTGTTAGAGCCAGTGCAAACAAATACTGGGCTCACTCTCTAAGTGGTGGCAGTCTGCTGGACAAAAGTCCTCAGCTCAAAATGCAACGCTTGCTTTATTAACTACTGGATAATATTTATCTTGACATAGAACCTGTCTACGGCTGAGTTACATTCAGAAATAATAATCAGGGAGTCTGCGATGAACATGATCTTGCAAACGGTAATTACCGGGCTGGGAGCAGGGACCTACACGTTTTCTGCCACAGCATTATGCGGCGCTACGGAATCCGCGCCCTCCAATGAAGTGGAAATGGCCATAGACCTTGCGCCTCCGCATAATTTCAACGCTCAGATCGTGAGTACTGGAGTAATATGCACATGGCAGCAGCCCCTGGATACTACCAATGTAACAGCTTTCATAATCTATAGAAACGGAGTGCAGATCGGAAGTTCGGAATTCTTGGCTTACCTGGATAGCAATTTGCCAGCAGGCATCTACAAGTATCATGCAACGGCTATCTATAATTCAATGTATGAATCCCCTGCTTCAAATACTGAAGAGATAAATACAGTGGGCAATTCTGATCTGAATCTTACTCCGCTGTCAAATCAATTGCTGGGCATAAATCCCAATCCCTTCAATCCCAGCACCAAAATTTCGTTTTCGCTGGCTTCCAAGGACTGCCATGAGCCCTGCATCTACAATCTGAAGGGAGAGAAGATCAAAACCCTGGATAGCGGGACCAAACAGCCTGGAGTCTACTCTGCTCTCTGGAATGGCGTGGATGATAGCGGGCGGAAAGTGCCATCCGGAATCTATATTGCCCGGCTAAAAGCACAAAACCAATACTCATCAAAGAAGCTGATCCTTCTAAAATAATATGGAACAATACTATGAACGATATTAAAGACCTGTTGGAGCAATTGGGGCTTTCAGATTATGAAGCACGAGTGTACCATTGCCTTTTGCAGGGCAAGCTGCTCTCTGCCACAGAACTCGCGAAAGCCACAGAAATTCGCCAAACTAAGATCTATTCTGTGATTCAAAAGCTGGAGAAAAAGCACTTCTGTGTGAGAGTGCCCGGTAATGAAAAAATCTATAAAGCAAATAGTCCTATCAATCCCATAAATAAACAGATTGGAATAATGCAAAAGCAAATCGAACAAATGGATAATGCCGCTGAAATCCTGAACCAATTCTATACAGACCACAATAAAAACACCACCTTGGTTGATTACATTGAGGTGGTGAAAGACAGAGATATGATCTTGCTCCGCGGCGAGCAATTGGAAAATCAGGCCAAAAAGCAGATTCGCTGCTTGCTCAAATCACCATTTATAGTTTCTTCAGAAGGCTTGATTGAAGAAGAATTGCATTTCACTGAAGGCGTGCAATACATCAATATTTATGATGAGCAAGAACTGCAGTATCCCATGATCGTAAGTGTGATACGAAGATTTCAGGCTCATGGTGTGGAAGTGAGAACCTGTAAAGGCATCCCGGTAAAATTCGTGATCTTCGACGACAAGACTGTCCTGATCAATACCAAGGATATCATCTCAAATTCAGATACAACCACATCCATCATCTGCCATCATAAAGACCTGGTAAGAGCTTTTTCAGATCTTTTTGATTTCTATTATGCGCAGTCCCACACTCTGCCAAGAGTGTATGATGATGCTGGGAAATAGCCTCTTTTTTGAGTATTGCATTTCTCAATGAAGCTTTATAAAAGTGGAGTCTGCGGGGCAGTAAACTTTGTCAGGATACCTTTTTTTTAAAATGTTCTTGACAAAAATGCCCTCTGTAAATCTACTGATTTTTAATGAGTGGCGAGGTAGCTCAGACGGTAGAGCAGAGGCCTGAAAAGCCTTGTGTCCCCAGTTCAATTCTGGGTCTCGCCACCATTTTTTTATCCTCTTATTTTCACACTGAAAAGACCTCTACTCTTCATCATTTTTCCTTAAGCTCTGCACCCCATAAAATTATCCTTTACACGAAATGTCTTTCCGTAAAACTGACTCATCATGGATTTATACAGTTGTAAATGATTCCTAAGGAATAACGGAAAGGAGGTGTGGAAATGGCAAAAATCCTTGTGATAGAAGATGAAGACAGTTTTCGGAACGTCTTGGTCAAGATGCTTACCAAAGCTGGATTTGAGGTGCGGCAGGCAGGGGATGGCAATCAGGCTTTACAGGTCTGTGCACAATTTATGCCTGATCTGGTGCTTACCGACATCATTATGCCGGATAAAGAGGGCTTGGAGACCATTCAAGAGCTTTTGGAAATCAGTCCCAAGCTCAAAATAGTTGCCATGAGCGGGGGTGGGAGATTTGGGCCGGACAGCTATCTGCCACTGGCAGAAAAACTTGGTGCCAAAGCCACTTTACAAAAACCCTTCCTGCGGGAACAATTGCTCAAGACCCTGGCCGAAGTCCTGGCAGAATCCCCTTAAAGCAGGTCTTGCAAAGCCGCGGTAAGTTCTTCCTTTCTGCGCTCACAGGAAAAGCGCGAGGCGATGCTTTGAGATATTGCCGGGCGGTCTGCATCCTGATCCATGACTCTTGCCAAAGCCTCTAAGAGTGCTTCGGGTTTGCGCTCACAGATAATCTCTCCCCAAGAGCCGATCACAGTGGGAATCCCCGCCACATTTGATCCTATCACCTTACAACCGTAGAGCATAGCCTCCATCAGCGCATTGGGCATACCCTCGGAAATGGATGCCTGCACATAGATATCCGTTTCTCCCATTAATTCCAATACCTCAGCATGTGATAAAACCGGGTGGATTGTCAGGTTGGGATATTCTGACAGTCTATATTTTTCTTCCAACCGCTTTTGCCAGCGGTCCTGGATGCCCACAAACACAAACTGCCAATCCGGAAATGCCTTTACTGCCTCTATCAAGAGATCGTAACCTTTGTTGTAAAAATCCTGAAGACGGGGCGTGCTGCCCACACAGAGGATTTGCCGTTTTCGATAGGCCGGGACATGGGCCGGGGGCTGAATGGTAAGACAGTTCTCCACTACCATAGCTTTGGTTTTAAGCTCCGGGATGAGCTTGAAGACCCCTTCCGGATGGCCTTTGGGATTGTAATAGCGGTTGTCTGAAGCCAGTAAAGCCGCATGATTGGCTATGATGAGATCGCAATTCTTCAGCGCAAATACCGCACAGAAACGGCGCAGAGGATTGTGGTACACGCCATAGGCAAAGGCCGGATAGTGCACTGCATCATAACCTCCGATGAAAACTACCGATTTTCTCCTAAACAGCTTTGCTGCCATCACCATAAAAAGAGTGTGATAGTCAGCAAACCAGGATATGCAAAGCTGGGCCTCCGGATTTGCCATAATCCTGGGCGCAATTCCCAACAAAGCCCAAAGATAGGTCCATTTGCCTTTAGCTTGTGACAGACAGATGCTCTTGAGCTGCGTAATCTGTCCCAGAATCTCTTCATCCACCCTTACAAAAGAGCTCTTGTTGGGATAAAATAACAGTGCTTTCATCGCCTCACCTTTTTGATGATATCATGGGCAAAACCGGTGGCCAATTCAAGATCGCAAGGCTTGATTACCTTCATCAGCCAGGCCGTAAGCAGATAGAGCAGCATATACAGAGATCCACCCAAGATCATCCGCCAGAAGGAATTGTGCACGTAAGACGCCAGCGGAAGCACCACTGCTGCGGGCAAGAGTGCAGCCACCAGATTCAGCAGTATGCGCCCCACCGGAAAGAGCCCGGCCAGCCTCATTTTCAAGGAATATTTGATTTGCAAAAGATAGACCAGCACGATCAGCCAGGAAACTATCACGGTGGCAATAGCGGCTCCCTGCATACCGTAAATCCTGATCAAGAAGAAGTTTAGGACAGCATTCATCCCCAGCATGATGATGGAATCTATCATCACCAGGCGGGTCTTGCCCAGAGCTTGAAAGATGATGCCATAAGTGGCTACTCTGAGCGGCAGGATCAAAAGATAGATTCTGAAATAGAGGGCAGCTTCCGCGTAAATACCCCCGTAGAGAAAGACCATAAATTCGGTGGCAAAGAGGAAAAACACCGTGGCCAGAGGAAAGACGAGGATCGCGTTTTTGCGTACCGAGGCGCTATAGAGCGCAGACAGATTGCCACGATTCTCAGCACTCATATGGGGCAGCAGAATGGCATTTACGGAATTGATCAGGATGCCGATCAAAGGCAATTCCATGGCCCCCAATGAGAAAACCGCAAATTGCTCCGGAGTGAAAAAGCTGGAGATCATAAGCTTATCCAGTTGCACGCTAAGCACTCCGATGAGTAGCGACAGCCCCAAGGGAATGGTATAAGAAAGCTGACCCTTGAGCCCTCGAAAAGTCTCTCTGTTTAGGCTGCCTTTGAACTTCCTCAGATGCAGTGTGGCCCAGAGCCATTGGATGAAGGCGGAGACTACCACAGCCCACACGATGAGCTTGATATCCCTGGTGAAAAAAGCCACACCCAGTACCAGCACCAGATCACAGATCACGGAAAAGATGATAAAACGGGCGGATTTCAGCGGTTCTTTGAGTCCCAGAATCACAGAATTATACAGCTGGGTCACGAAGATGAAGATGGGGTAGATGCTATAGACGATTAGAAGATGCGACAGCTCCGGATTATTAAAACTGCGGGCGATGAAATCCCGGCTGAAGAATATGAGGGCTGCACAAAGCAGCGCCAAGAGCGAGATCACATTCAAAGTGCGGCTGACCAACGCTTTGATCTCCTCTTTCGATCCTGCTTTGGGTAGGAAATACAGCATGCTTTGAGGGAAGCCCAGCATCAAAATCCCGGATAAAGTGCTGTAGATCAGAAAGAGCTGACGGTATGAGCCCAGATCTGTGGGCGAGAGCAATCTTGCCAGCGCAATCCCGATCAGGGTTTTGATAAAAAACCGGGTAAAATCTGCCAAAGAGAGCAGTCCGGCTTGTTTACTCAGTTCACTCATGCCTTAGCACTTGCAGAAATACTTGGGTTTGATATCTGTCTGTGCCATTATCCAAAATCAGCTTGTATTTACCAGGCTTGATCTGGGTGCCATCTTCCAGAATACCGTCCCAAAAATCTTCGTTATCTCCTTGACTAAAATAGCGGTGAAGCTGAAAAAGAGGCTGCTGATTATCATCTTGCAATTCCAAAAGCCAGCGCCCCGCTTCGGGGATTTCCAGATGGATGGTGTATATCCTTCTGTCTGTGGTAAAACTTGCTTTTGCGCTGGGCAGTTCTTGGAACATAGACTGTGGGGTGGGAGCCGGGCTTGGCTCTGTTGGCAGGCTCTGCTTAGGAGCTGGAACCTGGCTGGGTTCTACAGGTGGGCTTGGTTTTGGAGCGGGAGCTGGGCTTGGTTTTGGAGCGGGAGTCTGGCTTGGCTTTGTCGCTTTGCTTGGCTTCGGAGCAGGAGTCTTGCTGGGTTTTGCCGGCGGACTTGTTTTTTTT
>CAXZAB010000044.1:0-12454 GCA_964293715.1 uncultured bacterium
ATGGCTTGCGGCCTGCCTGTGATTACCACGCCCAATGTGGCAAACAGTCTGGATGCCAATGACGAAGTGGAACTGCTGGTCGCCGAAGATAATTATGCCTTTGTACAGAAAGTGGAACAGCTGATAGAAAATCAAGAGACCCTGGCCCAGATTGGCAAATCCGGGCAGGCATTAGTGAGAAAGAAATATTCAACCGAGGCGGTAACGAAGCTTATCGCTGAACGGATACATCATATTATGAAATTAAGATAAGGAAAGAATTAATGAAGAAAGTAAGAATTGGCCTCATCGGTTGTGGCCGAATATCCAAAAATCATCTGGATGCAGTTTCCCAGATACCAGATGCAGAATTTGTGGCAGTATGTGATTCCGTGCCCGAAAAAGCCAAAGCCTTGGCCGAAGAGCGGGGCATCACCAAGGTGTATTATGATCACCACGAAATGCTCGCCAAAGAAGAACTTGATTTAGTTTCTATTTGTACCCCCTCCGGTATGCATCCAGAACATGGTGTAGATGTCGCCAATGCCGGTGTGCACGTACTCACTGAAAAGCCTATGGCGATCAATATCGCTGCCGCAGACAGGCTGATCAAAGCCTGTGACGATAATCATGTCCACCTTTTTGTAGTAAAACAAAACCGTCTGAACAGCACCATGCAATTGCTCAAGCGGGCTGTGGAAAACAACCGTTTTGGCCGCATCTATATGGCTCAGGCTAATGTCTTTTGGCAAAGACCCCAAGCTTACTACGACATGGAAAAATGGCGTGGTACCTGGGAGTTTGATGGCGGAGCCTATATGAACCAGGCCAGTCACTATGTGGATGCCATGTACTGGCTTTTGGGCAATGTGGACAGCGTTTCAGCTTTCACCGCCACCATGGCCAGAAATATTGAAGCCGAAGATACCGGAAGCGCCATCCTCCATTTCCGCAATGGCATTATCGCCTCAATAAACGTAACCATGCTCACCTATCCCAAAAACTTTGAAGGATCTATCACCATCATCGGTGAAAATGGAACCGTGAAAGTGGGCGGTGTAGCAGTAAACAAAATCGAAAAATGGGAATTTGAGGAATATGATGATGATGACCGCATCGCCTTGGATAGCAATTATATCCCTCCCAATATTTACGGTTTTGGGCACAACCCCTATTACCGCAATGTAATAGACACCCTTCTGAGGCGTGCCGTTCCTTCCACAGACGGACGCGATGGCCGTAAATCTGTGGAAATCATTCAGGCTATTTACCGTTCTGCCAAGACCGGCAAAAGGGTATCTCTGCCTTTGTAAATTAACTTTCGACTCCGAGCTTACCCAAACCCTGCAATAAGCTCGGAGTCGGAGCTTTATTAGAAGAGAATTCAGGAAACAGGCGAGGCAGGATTTTACTATCTTATTGGCTTTGCTTGGACTATTTTTGAGAGGATTCCGCAGAATTTCACTTTTCACTTGACAGGAATCCAACAGTCTGAGAAATAATAATAAAGTACTTATTCGATAGGATTAATATGCGACAGTTTTCAGAAATATTAGCTTTGCTAAGACAAGAAGTAGTTCCGGCACTTGGGTGTACGGAACCAGCGGCTGTTGCTCTTGCCACTGCATACGCCGCCAGCATACTGCCCGGACCCATCACAGGTATCAAAGTGAAGGTCAGCCCCGCCATATATAAAAACGGCATGGGAGTGGGCATCCCTAATACCGGACTCATCGGCCTTGAAATCGCAGCAGCTTTGGGTGCCGTGTGTGCTAATCCGGAAAAGGAATTGGAAGTTCTCGAAGACCTGAGCCCAGAGCACTTAGAGACTGGCAAGAAATTGGCAGCGGGTCTGGAAATCGGGATCAATGCGGATGATGACAAGATTTATGTGGAAGCTATCCTCTCAGATGGCAAGCACAAAAGCCGCGCGATAATCCGTTGGCGCCATTCCTGGCTGTACCTCTTGGAGCTGGATGGTGAGATTCTAAAACGTCAGACCATCGGCGAACGTAATGCTCCCAAGCTCATTTCTGCCTCAAAGTTCCGGCTTCAGGATTATTATGATTTTTGTACCCAGGTGGATTATGAATCCCTGTCACAAATTGATCTGGGTGAAGATTTGAACCGCAAGATAGCGGAATTTGGCCTCAGCGACAAACTTGGTATGTCTGTGGGCAAGATGATTATGCAGCAAGTGGAGCAGGGGATTTTGGGCGATGACATCCACCATCTGGCCATGGCTCTTACCGCTGCTGCGACCGATGCCCGGATGAGCGGTTGCAACCTGCCCGTGATGGCCAATACAGGCAGTGGCAACCAGGGTCTTTCCATCACTTTGCCTATCATTGCCGCAGTGGACAAGCTGGGCTGCAGCCAAGAGCAATTGCATCGCGCTTTGGCCTTGGGACATCTGGTGAATGTGCATATCAAAAATAAGATAGGCCTCTTGTCCAGTTTATGCGGATGCCTTTCGGCCGCTGCCGGAGCCGCATCCGGTATCGTTCTGCTTTTGGGCGGAGATTATCTTAAGATAGAATATGCGATAAAAAACATGATCGGAAATACTACCGGTATGTTGTGCGATGGTGCCAAGGGAGGCTGCTCCCTGAAGGTTGCGACCAATACCTCCGCAGCTGTGCAGGCCGCACTCCTGGCCAATATGGGTACCTGTATATCTTCCCGGGATGGCATTATTACAGACGATATCGACGAAACTATCGACAATCTGGCAGAATACATCAACAGCGGTTTACAAGACGTTGACAGAACCATACTCAATATAATTATGAATAAAAACAACAATAAAGAGGCACTAAATGTCTAACCATTTTCAAGTGAAGCTGGATGCTGTGCTCCCTCCTGATCCTGTTTTTGAGCAGGGAATTCGCAGAGCTCCGGACCGTGGATTGAACCTCAGTAAGGCTGAGGTGAAACAGGCTTTAAAGAATGCATTACGTTATATCCCCAGTGAATTACATAAAGAAGTGGCTGCAGAATTTTTGCAGGAACTCAAGACCATGGGACGCATCTATGGCTATCGCTGGCGTCCACAAGGCAAGATCACCGGCAAGCCCCTTGACGAATATAAAGGCATCACCGCCGCCAAAGCCATGCAGGTGATGATAGATAACAATCTTGATTTTGAGATTGCGCTTTATCCTTACGAGCTGGTAACCTATGGAGAAACCGGGCAGGTCTGTCAAAATTGGATGCAGTACAGACTGATCAAGAAATATCTGGAAGTGATGACTGAGAATCAGACCCTGGTAGTGGCCAGTGGCCATCCCGTGGGACTTTTTCCCTCCGGCCCTCAGGCACCCAGAGTTATTTCCACCAATGGTTTGGTGATCGGCAAATGGGACAATCCCGAAGACTTTAAACGCCTCACCGCTTTGGGTGTGGCAAATTATGGTCAAATGACCGCCGGAGGCTGGATGTATATCGGGCCCCAAGGCATCGTGCATGGCACCTTTATCACCCTGCTGAACGCCGGCCGCAAATATCTGGACATTCCTGAAGATAAAGATTTATCCGGAGTGCTTTTTGTCTCTTCCGGTCTGGGTGGTATGAGCGGTGCGCAAGCCAAGGCTGTGGAAATAGCTGGTGGCATCGGCATCATCGCAGAAGTGGATGATTCCCGCATCAAAACCAGACATTCACAAGGTTGGGTTGCCCGGACGTCTGCTGATCTGCCCGAAATCTTTACATGGGTGGATGAAGCCCGCGCCTCTGGAAAAGCTCTTTCCATTGGCTATCATGGCAATATAGTAGATTTACTGGAATATATCGATGCCAATAACATCAAAGCAGAGCTGATTAGCGATCAAACCTCATGTCATGCAGTATATGAAGGCGGCTATACCCCTTCCGGAGTGAGTTTTGCAGAAGGCCGTCAGATCCTGGCAGAGGATCCACTTAAGTTTAAACAATTGGTAGATATTTCATTGAGGCGTCATTTCAACATCCTGAAATCGCTTACCGATAAAGGCAGTCGGTTCTGGGATTATGGCAATAGCTTCATGGCCTCTGTATTTGATGCAGGCGTGAAAGACATCGCCAAAGACAAGACCAGCACCAATGACGGCTTTATCTGGCCTTCCTATGTGGAAGACATCATGGGGCCAATGTGCTTTGATTATGGCTATGGTCCGTTCCGTTGGGTATGTCTCTCCCGCAAGGATAGTGACCTCAGGGCTACAGACCAGGCAGCTTGCGCCTTGATAGATCCGGAGCGCAATTCCATGGATCGCGACAATCATCATTGGATCAGCACAGCAGAAGAGAACGCTCTCGTAGTAGGCACCAAAGCCCGGATTTTGTATGCTGATGAAGAAGGACGGGTACGAATAGCTTTGAAATTTAACGAGATGGTGCGCAAGCATGAAATTGGCCCGGTAATCCTGGGACGTGACCATCACGATACCTCCGGCACCGATTCACCTTTCCGTGAAACTGCCAATATCTATGACGGCAGCAATGTGATGGCAGATATGGCCACTCACTGTTTCGCCGGAAACGTTGCCCGTGGCATGAGCCTGGTAGTGCTTTCCAATGGTGGGGGAGTGGGCATTGGCCGCAGTATCAATGGCGGCAACGGCATCGTGCTGGATGGCAGCAAGCGTATGGATGGAGTAATCAAAAATGCTCTATCCTGGGATGTAATGGGTGGAGTGGCAAGACGTGCCTGGGCTCGCAATGAAGGGGCTATTGACACATCCACTGAGTGGAACCAAAAGCATGGGGCAGAAGGGGCTATCACCCTTCCAGAACCTGCCGATGATAAATATTTGGACAGCTTGATCTAAAGGGAGGAATAATGTTGAATCAGTTTGTTCGCGCGATGAGGGCAGAGGGCTTGTCAGACATGGTGATACGTACGTTTTCTGCGTACTATGAAGCTTTACAAAAAGGCAGTAGCGGCCAGATCCCGGAAGATACCATTCACCCGCCCAGCTCTGAAGCCGTAATCCCTTTTGAAGACCTCAAGGCCAAGGGCAGCGCCGCACTTCTCCGTAAAATTGCTGTGATCAAACTCAATGGCGGCCTGGGTACCGGAATGGGGCTTTCCAAGGCAAAATCCCTGCTGCCGGTCAAAGGAAATATGAACTTTCTGGATATCATCACCCGCCACATTTTGGCTTTAAGATCCGAAAGCGGCTATGACATCCAACTGATGTTTATGAATAGTTTTGCCACTAACAAAGATACTTTGGATTACCTGAACAAATACCCCGATCTGGCCAGGCAGGACTTGCCAATTAGCTTTATGCAAAACAAATTCCCACGCATCCTCCAGGAAGATCTCTCGGCTTTCTTGCCCAAAGACAAAGATGAACGCTGGAATCCCCCCGGACACGGAGATATCTATACCGCTATTTCCACCTCGGGTATTCTGGAAAAGCTGATCGCCAATGGCTATCGTTATGCCTTTGTGTCAAATTCCGACAACCTTGGAGCTACCGTGGATACCTCTATCGCAGCCTATATGGAAGAGCACGACATTCCTTTCCTGATGGAAGTGTGCGAACGCAGTGAAATGGATAAAAAAGGCGGACATCTGGCTCAGGATGCAAACGGACAGTTGCTTTTGCGTGAAATCGCCCAATGTCCGGCTGATGATCTAAAGACTTTTCAGGATATCAATAAATACAGATATTTCAATACCAATAATCTCTGGATCGATCTCAAGGCTCTGGAATGGCATCTTATTACCAATGAAGGCCTGATGCTTTTGCCCTTAATCGTGAATCCCAAGGAAGTGGACGGGACCAAAGTCTATCAATTGGAAACCGCGATGGGAGCCGCCATCAGCTCTTTTGCCGGAGCCCGGGCGGTGATAGTGCCCCGTCAAAGATTCTCACCGGTCAAGAAGACCGATGATCTGCTCAGCATTTGGTCTGATGCTTATGAGCTCAATGATCAGTATCAGATCAGACTAAAACCGGGAATGCCCAAACCGCCATACGTAGAACTGGACCCAAGGTACTATGGCAATATCGAACAAATGCAAAAACGCTTTGAAGCGCCACCTTCACTTTCAGGCTGTAAAGAACTCAAAATTCAGGGAGATGTAAGCTTTGGTAAAGATGTGGTTTGTGATGGCCGGGTGAATATCAAGGCCCATAGTCCGGTTAAAATTAGTAATCTTCTGATTACGGGAGATTTAATCTATGAATAAAGGGGGCAGAAGTGGTCTCAAAAGCTACTAAAGTTCGACTTGGAGTATTTTTAGTGGTAGGAGCCGTGTTGATTCTTGTCTTTGCTGCCGCTGTGGCCGGAAATCGGCTATCCCAAAAATGGGATTCCTATTTTATCGTTTTTGAAGACTATCCGGTAAGCGGATTGCAGGTGGGTGGAACCGTGAACTATCAGGGCATCAAAGTAGGCCGGGTGCAGGAAGTCAAGATCGATCCCAAAGATGTAAATAGAGTGATAGTCACGATCAATGTTGAGCCCGGAACGCCGATGAAGGTGGACACAGAGGCTGTGCTCGGCATGGCGCTTCTCACCGGCATAAAATCTGTGGAGATCAAGGGCGGAACCAATGAAGCCGCAAATATGGTTCCCGGTAGCCAGATCAAAGCCGGCTCCACCTTAATAGACGATATTTCCGAGCGCGCCATGACCATTGTGGATCAGGTTGAACAGATCGCTGTCAATATCGCCAAACTTACCAATGATGAAAATCAGCAACACATCTCCAAGATTTTGGAACAAACCGGACTCATCCTGGAAGAAACCAAGTCGAATCTGGCCGGAACTCTGGACGCAGTGAGCAAAATTGCGAATAATGTGGCAGATATGACTACCGGTCTCAGCAAGAATATCGATGACATCACCTTGGCGGCAGTGGGTACAATTGATACCTTGAGTGCCACTACCGTTTCATCCATAGAGCTGCTGACCACTACCTTGAATGATGAACTGACCCTGATTACCCGCAACCTCAATGATAATATCGATGTGATTGCCGAACAGAGCACTTACCTGGTGCAGGATACCCGCTTCCACATCAACACCATTGGTGAAAATACCAATGCCATGGTGGTGGATGCCAAAAATGAAATTGCGTATATCAGTAAGACCATCAACCAATCTCTGGATCAGATCAATCGCGTGATAGGTTCCGATGAATTTGGTTCACTGATGTCAAACCTTGACGTTTTGGCCGGACAACTGGCCGATGCCAACTTGAAAGATATGGTGGGCAATCTGGGAGTAACGGTTCAGCGTACAGGCGTGCTGATCAATACTTTAAACAGGACTGTGTTGCGCTCGCAGGATGATCTTGCCGAAATTATGGAAAACATGCGTGATGCTACTGCAAATCTCAACGACTTTTCCCGCCAAATCGTTGATAACCCCAGTATTTTAATCAGGGGAAATTGATTAAGAGGATATGATTATGAAAAGATTTTACCTTATCTGTCTGGCAATCATCACCCTGGCACTCAGTGGGTGTTTCGGCAAAGTGGAACGGCTAACAAATTTCTACTATGTGCTCGATTATCAAAAAGCTACGGAAAAACCGGAGCTTAAGATGGAAGCCTCCAATAATAAAAGTGTGTATGTGATGAATAGCCGCATCAATCGCATCTACAACCGCAATCAGATCGTGGCCAAAGAAAGCTTTTCCCGCGTGCGCTTTATGCAGGACAACCTTTGGGCAAATCGTCTGTCAGACGCCGTTCCCAATATAGTGGCAGACCGTCTGAGAGCTTACAACATCTTTGGTAATGTGTACCGCGAAGCTGCGGCAATGGATCCAAGCTACTACCTGGAAACCTCGGTTATGAGCCTCGAAAAGATAGAAGGTCCCAATCCCCGTGCTTATCTGCGCATGGAATTTGTCCTGCGGGACAGCACCAGCGAAAGAACTGTATTGTCTCATCGCAATGAACAGTATCGCAACCTCGGCGATGAATCCATAGTCTATCTGGTGCAAGTATTTAACGAAATGATCATGGCAGAAACCGATGCCTTTTCAGCCCTGTGCATTATGCATTTTGCAGGGAAGCCCATCGACAAAAGTAAGAAGGAATTTACCAGTGAGATGAGCGCACCGGAAAAGATATATTTCCACCAATTGAGAGATCAGGTCACGCACAGGCTTTTCGGAGAATTGCTGATAAGGACCAAAGCACCTATGTCCACAGAGATGCAGTATCGCATAGAAGGTGTGGACAGTCTTAATACCAAGATCAGCGAATCTGTGGGAGAATACAACGTTCCGCAGCTCTTGGATCCAGGACGCTACAGAATTGTCACGGGATATCGCGACGACATTAAAGCCACAGTGGAAGTCTTTCCCAGAATGCGATCTGTAGTGGAAAGAACCTGGAGTGAACTCAGGGTTCGCATTTTGGATGACTCCCAGACCAGAGTACGCATCATCTATGATTTATGGGAAAAGAATGAAGAAGATTACGGATATACCAAAGTAGGCACCGGCATCAGCTTGGGTGATGATGAACACGGTATCGAAGAAGGATTATGGATTTTGCCCGCCGGTAATTATATGATCACTTTGGGCGGAAATTCATGGAGTACGCTCCGGGATTTTGCTACGGTATGCCTCAGTGAAGGCGATAGTCCTATCCTTACCGTGATAGTGGATACTGACGCTGGAGCGAGCAATCTCTTGATCGGAGCCGGCGTTTTGGATGACGAACTGGGCATGGGACAAAAGAAATTCCATAAAGGCGCTGTCCACGCCAATCTCAATCTATCTTCAAACAACGAAGTGGATGAAAAGGATCCCAGCTTCAGCATCAATCTGGCAGGGCAGTTTGACAATACCATCGATCATGAATTCCGCCCTTTCCATTATAATATGCGCGGTATCTATGATATAGGGGCAAACTTCATCAAAGATGACGTCACCAGGATCAATAAGGATAATTACTCGCTGAAGAATACTCTCCTTTTGTATCCCTGGGAAAAGGAAAAGGTGTTTTTCAACAACCTCGCTTTTTATGGAAGAGCCGATCTGAATACGCATTTCTGGGATGAATACACCCATTTCTCAAGCACCAGGAATTATATCGTTTACGATTACGAGGAGAATGAGATTGAACGGGCGCTGGCTCAAGACAAGATCCGCACCAAGATAGCACTCTATCCCCTCAGGCTCAAAGAAGGAACCGGAATCACCTACCGCCTCGCTTTCAGCCCCAATACCTGGATGAGTCTGCGCAGCGGTTACGGTTGGATACAAGATATTAATCGCAGATCCTTAAGCTCTGCAGGCACCAAAACTATCGATGACATCACTTACGATGTCTTTAACGAAGCAGAAGACCGTTATGACAGGGGTATAGAAGCCACTTTGATCTTTTCCGCGGTGAATATCATGAATTTCCTATCCCTCAATTCTACGGTTGATGCTCTCTTTCCCTTTAGTCAAAGCGGTATGAAACCCAGCATAGACAACGAAAACCGCATCAACTTCCGCATCTACCGTAATATCTCAATAGATGCGAGCGTAAACTTTTTGTATGATAGGACTATCAGGGACTGGTTAACTTATAACTATAGCGCTTACTTAAGAATGAGCCTGTTTTACTGATGAAACTGGAATTACACAGCGATGTCCTCACCTTATCAGGTGAGCTGAATAATCAAACGGTGCCTGATGCTGTCAAAGAACTCAGCAGCCTGCGCAAGCAGGGCACCATCAGCACTATCGATCTGAGTGAAATCACTATGATCGATAGTGCCGGCGTGGCATTTTTGGATGAGGTACATCATCAACTGCTGGAAGACCCCAAGGCCCGGCTCTTTGACAAAGTGCCGTCCCAGGTCCAGGCTATGATAGATACATACAGCACTCTGGAACTGGCAAAAGAGGAAAAGCCTCGCCCCATCGGCTTATTTGAACAGGCTGGTGAGAGCCTGGTTAAATCTTACAATGAGCTGGTCAATGCCCTCACCCTGGCCGCAGAGATCTTTTACTACAGTGGAGTAGCCCTCTTCAGCCGCAAGGATCAACGCCGGGGCTCGCTTATTCAACAGGCGTCACAGCTTGGTTCACAGGCTCTGCCCATCGTGGCCCTGCTTTCTTTAATCATCGGCTTCATCCTGGCTCTGCAATCCGGCGTTCAGCTCAAGAATTTCGGCGCCAGCGTCTTTATCGCAGACCTTCTGGCTATCACCATGGTGCGTGAAATGGCGCCGCTCATCACTGCCATCATAGTTGCCGGCCGCAGCGGCAGTGCCATCGCCTCCGAGATCGCCACGATGCAGGTTACAGAGGAGATAGACGCTTTGAAAATGATGGCGCTCAATCCCATTGCCTATGTGGTGGTACCAAAGTTTCATGCTATCACCATCGTGATGCCTATCCTGGTAATGTGCAGCATCGTGGTCAGTATGTTAGGCGGTGCCTTTATCGCCATTGGTATGCTGGAAATTGCACCCGAGACTTTTTTCAGCCGCGCTATCGATATCATTGCCATCAAAGATATTTTCGTCACCTTTGGCAAGAGTATCTGGTTTGCCTGGGTGATTGTAATCATCGGCTCTTACTACGGTTTCCAGGTAAAAGGTGGGGCCGAGGGAGTAGGGAAAGCCACCACAGCCGCTGTGGTTAGCTCCATCTTTGCCGTGATCCTTTTTGATGCGGTATTTAGTTTGTTATACTTATGAAAAAGCTTGAACCTGTCATCGAAATCCGCAACATGGTGGCCAAATACGGTACAAGGACAATTTTGGAAGATATCAATGTGGATATCTTCCCTGAGGAAATCACGGTTATCCTGGGCGGTAGCGGCAGTGGAAAGACCACCTTGCTCAAAAACATGCTGCGGCTCTATGAACCCGCCGCGGGCACGGTTAAATTCTGGGGCGAAGATGTCCTGACCATGGATGAGCATGAGTTTAACGATGTGCTGAAGAAAACCGGCATGCTCTTTCAAAGTGGGGCACTGCTGAATTCCATCTCACTTTATGAGAATATCTCCATCCCCCTGGAAATGCATACCAAGCTCTCCCCAAAGATAAGAGACCGGATGATCCGCGTAAAACTCTCGCAGGTAGGATTGTCTGAGGCTATTTATATGTTCCCCTCCGAACTTTCCGGGGGCATGAAGAAACGAGCTGCTTTGGCCAGGGCTATGGCGATGGACCCCTCTATCCTTTTTTGCGATGAACCCTCTGCAGGCCTGGATCCTGTGACCTCTGCCTCCCTGGATGAGCTTATCTTGAGCCTCAAAGAGCAGTTTAAGATGACCATCGTGATCGTGACCCATGAACTCGCCTCTATCCACCGTATCGCCGACAAGATCATCTTTTTGGATAAAAGTAAAATGCTTTTTTATGGCACCCTGGAAGAAGCATAATCTTCTGGAATTGCCGTAATTGATAATTTCTTTAAAGTGGGGGAGTTTTGAACCTGAAAATCATCGTAGCCATGACGCGGGACCGGGTAATCGGAAAAGACAACCAGATGCCCTGGCACATCCCGGAAGATTTAGCTCATTTCAAAACAGAGACCACCGGACATAGCATCATCATGGGCCGCAAGACCTATCTCTCCATAGGCAGGGCTTTGCCAAACCGCAAGAACATCGTGCTGAGCCGGGATCCTTCCTTTAGCGCAGAAGGCGTGGTAGTTTACCATAGCCTTGCCGAGGCGATAGCAGCCGAACCGGATGCCTTTATCATCGGCGGAGCAGCTATCTTTGAGCAAGCCTTACCACAGGTGGACGAGCTGTATATCACCCACATTGAGGCAAATATAGATGGAGACCGCAAGTTTCCTGAGCTTGATTGGCAGCTGTGGCAAGAGGAAGAATGCACAGAAGCTGATACTAAAAGCGGATATAAGCTCAGGTACTGCAGATACATTAGAAAGTAGCTATATAAGGCGAATATGTTTCCCTGATTGTATAAAACTTTCTATTCTGGCAGGATCAGCTTTGATCTGTTGCTCTGCAAATATTCTCTACAGATAGCAAAATCCAACTTGCCAAGCCCGTTTCTTCCTGCTTTACCGAACTTGTTTTTGACTTGTTTTTAACTTGAGATGACTTGGGATTTCGAGTCATCTCGAGTCGAAAGTCCGTTAAAAGCAAGTTGAGGCAAGGAGAAAGTGAAAAGAAGCTGCCGTCTAAACCTTTTTTATGGATAGGGAGTTACTTGTTTTTGCTTGGCTAAAAGAAGATAAAGGCAGCACGTGGAAGGTTTTGACCTCAAAACGACCTTTCTTGCTTCGGCCGTCTGGCTTTGCTCACACTGTAATCTCTTGTCGGCAAAGTTGTTTTGAAACCACCTGGGTCGTTTTTGGGTTAAAACAAAGCTACCATTGACCGGATAATATCCAAAGTAGAGTTGTGATATTTTAGCGTATTGTTTGAGCTCGCAGGCTGGTGATCCCCCTGTTTAAACTCTCATTTTTGGATAGCGAATAATTTGGAGTCAGCTTGGATAAGAGAAGATTTAGGCAGATCTGAAGCTTAGTTGCCAGATCAAA
>CAXZAB010000045.1:0-12397 GCA_964293715.1 uncultured bacterium
TTGAACAAAGAAAATCCCATTTTTGTGCTCGTTTTGGGCATGTGTCCTACCTTGGCAGTAACCACATCTGTGATCAATGCCTTGGGCATGGGCCTGGCCGCTACCTTCGTCTTGGTTTGCTCCAATGCCATCATTTCTCTCATCAAGGATATCACCCCTTCCAAGATCCGCATTCCGCTTTACGTGGTGGTGATTGCCGCCTTTGTGTCCGTTGTGGATATGGTGATGGCAGCCTACGTGCCGGCTTTGCATAGCACCCTGGGACTCTTTATCCCACTGATCGTGGTAAATTGCATTATCTTGGGACGCGCGGAAGCCTTTGCCAGTAAAAACAATGTGATCATGAGCATCGCGGATGGTCTGGGCATGGGACTGGGCTTTACCCTCTCTCTCAGCCTGGTGGGCACCATACGTGAGATCATAGGCACCGGAACCTGGTTTGGCATAAGAGTCACGCCACTCACTTATGATCCCGCTTTGATTGCCATTCTCGCTCCTGGTGCTTTCATCACCCTGGGCTTTTTGATGGCTCTGATGAATATGCTAAAGGAGAGGAAATAATGGGATACTTAGGCGAAATCTTCGTAATGGCGATGACCGCCATCTTTATCCAAAACTTCGTTCTGGCTCGTTTCCTGGGCCTCTGTCCATATTTGGGAGTTTCCAAGAAATTGGATTCCGCCCTTGGCATGGGTATGGCGGTAATCTTTGTGATGACCCTGGCCAGTGCCTTCACTTTCTTGATCAATAGATACCTGCTCATTCCTTATAACCTGGTGTATTTGCAGACCATCGCCTTTATCCTTACCATCGCCGCTCTGGTGCAATTTGTGGAGATGGTCATCCAAAAAAACGCCCCGGCTTTGTATAACTCCCTGGGTGTGTTTCTACCGCTGATTACCACAAACTGCGCGGTTTTGGGTGTGGCGATTTTGAATACCACCGCCTTCAGACCGGATGGCGTGACTGCTTACACCTTCCTGGATAGCGTGCTCAATGGCTTCTTCAGCGGAGTAGGCTTCACCGTGGTGCTGCTGGCTATGGCCGGCCTGCGGATGCGTCTGGAAAAAGCAAATTTACCCAAAAGTATGCAGGGTATGCCCATAGCTCTTGTCCTTGCGGGAATCATGGCTTTGGCCTTCTATGGCTTTATGGGTTTGAAAATCTAAGAGGGGAAACCAAATGATATTTATAATGCTTGAAACCGCTTCTCTGATGAGCACAATAGGTCTGCCGGTTCTGATCTTAGGAACCTTGGGACTCGTATTTGGCTTCGTTTTGGCTATTGCCTCCAAACTCTTTGAGGTCAAGATCGACCCCCGTGTGGAAGAAATCATCAATGTCTTGCCCGGAGTTAATTGCGGAGCCTGTGGCAAAGCTGGTTGCGCCGGCTATGCAGCCCAAATCGTGCATGGTGGCGAAGCCATCAATAAATGTGCCCCCGGCGGCTCCGACGTCGTAGCCCAAATTGCCCAAATCATGGGCATGGAAGCCAGTACCCTGGACCGGAAAGTGGCTGTGATCCATTGCTCCAGTGGCGGTTATGAAAACACAAAGTGGAAGTATAGCTATGACGGTGTGCAAACCTGTAAATCAGCCAATAGTCTCGCCGGAGGTCCCAACGCCTGTGCCTGGGGATGTCTGGGGCTCAATGACTGCCTTGCGGCTTGCCCCTTTGATGCAATTTCAATCGATACCAATGGCATGCGTCTCATCGATTTTGAAAAGTGTACGGCCTGTGGAGCTTGTGTGGAAGCCTGCCCGCGTGATTTGATCGAACTGGTACCGCTCACCCGTAACGTTTATGTCAAGTGTTCGTCCCAAGATAAAGGTGGCGAGGCCAGACAAGTCTGCGGCAGCACTCATCCCTGCATCGGCTGCGGACTCTGCGTCAAAGAGTGCCCGGTAGACGCTATCACCGTCGAAAACAGCCTTGCCCGTATAGATTATGAAAAGTGTATCAATTGCGGCTTGTGCGCCACTGTGTGCCCCACTAAGGCTATTTTGGACCTCTTGGTGGGCACCCGCAGAACAGCTGAGATCGATCCCGAAAGTTGCATCGGCTGCACTATCTGCGCAAAAGTATGTCCTGTGAGCGCTATCAGCGGAGAAATCAAGAAACTGCACACCGTGGATAAGAGTAAATGTATCGGCTGTGAACAGTGCGTCCCCAAATGCCCAGTCAAAGCCATCGAAATGTTATAATGGCGCACTGTAGCGCTGGCTTCAGCTGGTGCGGTCCTGCACCACGCTATTGATCACCCAGCTTGCCGCTATCATACCCATTATGGCTGGCATATAGCTGATGGTGCCAATGATCTGGCGCTTTCTGCCCCGCTCAATGGTCAGCTCCTCGTCTCCAGAAGCTTCCTGATCCGGGATCAAGGCCATTTCTGAGGAATACACACAAGGAAAATCCAGCTTTACGCCTCTGCGGCGCAGAAACTTACGCACCCTTTTGGCCAGAGGACAATGGTGGCTTTTGGAGATTTTATCCAGATGAATCAAAGTAGGATCAAGCCTGTTTCCGGCACCCATCACAGATATGAACTGTGCCTCTCTTTTGGCAAGGTCCTCCAAAAATCCGATCTTGGGGCCCAGACTATCGATAGCATCGATAATGTAGTCCGCACCGGCAGTTAGTTCGCCCCTGTTTTCACTATCCAAAAATACCTGATAGACGGTGACCTCTGCCTCTTCATTGATCTGCAATATGCGCGCTTTCATAAGCTCCGCTTTAGGCTTTCCGATAGTGTCCAAAGTGGCCAAAAGCTGGCGATTGAGGTTACTGGGGCCGATGGTGTCAAAATCTATGAGGATAAAGCTGCCTATGCCGGCGCGAACCAGTGCTTCTGCGGCATAAGAGCCTACCCCACCCAGTCCGGCAATGCAGACTTTAGTGCCTTTTAACTTCTCAAGAGCATCCTTGCCGATTAACGCTTCGGTACGGGAAAAATCGGTCATAGAGCCTGGCCGGTAAGTAATAGATAGTTAGCAGCTTGGATGCGGATCAGAATCTCAGGGTCGATGTTGAAAAGCTCTGCGACCTCATTCAGTACAGATTTTACCCTGAGCAGCGGATTCTTTTCCCCCTCTTTGACGTAGTATTGAGCGATGTCAGATTCAAAGAGGAAACGTTTGCTTTTAAGCATGGCTTTGAGCAGATCACGTTTATCTTCTCTTAAGACGCGTTTTGAGATGGTAAAATAGCTGTCCAGACGGGTGAAGGTTTGAAAGGCCTGCCGCGAACCGGCATACCCATGGATGAGATACTTGATGGGATAAGAGCGTAAGATATCAAAAGCTTGCTGCTGATGCCCCACTATGTGCAGCACCACGGGCAGGCGATAGTCCATCGCCAGATCCAATTGGCGCACAAATTTATGCTCCATCACGGCATATTCAGGATTGCCGCGGTCCAAGCCGATTTCTCCTATGGCCCAGATTAAATTTCTTTGGCATAGCTCTTCTAAATCAGAAAAATCAAGATCGCAAGCTTCAAAAAAAGGATGGATGCCGGCGCTGTAAAGCACCTGGTTTCCGGCGACTTCGGTAAGTTTTGTGTAATATTCAAGCTCGCTCTTCCGCAAGGCGGAGGAGAGGAAGTGAGTGATACCATGTTCTGCCGCTTCGTCCAAAAGATTCTGCAGAGGTATGATTTCGGCCAGATTGGCCAGATGACAATGAGCATCGCAAATATTCATAATTTTAACTCCGGTAATAGCTTGGTGATTGTTTGTGCTGATCGCAGTCCCGCTTTTCCATCCAATCTATCCAAAAAGATGGTATTTGCCCAAGCACGTTCTTTGCTGAAGATCCGGGGCTCTGCAATGACCCTTTCTAGGGCCGGCAAGAGATCAGTAAAGTCACTGATCCGAATACTGATTTTCTCTAAGATTTCATCTATTTCAGGCACAGATCGGGGAGCGCTGGGCAAAATCCAACTGACCAGAGGCTTACCCAAAGCAATACATTCGGCAATGATCGAGGATGTGTCCACCACGCAGAGATCGGCCTTCTGGATGTAGGGCAGAGGACTGCCCTGAATATAGTGCACCTGTGGCATGGCTTTCAATTTGTCGATATAAACCTGGCTTGTCCAGGGATGCACGCTTACATAAATTTCAAACTTTTCAGCGAGCTCTGGCAGATGCTCCAGCCAGAGATGGATGGCGCTCATGCCACTTTTATCGAAGGTTGCGGTAAACAGAATCCGCACTTTTCTGTCCGTAATCTCCTGGGCATCGGTGTGTTTTACAGGGAGATAGGGATCAAGCTTGGGAAATCCTCCCACTTTGCCAGATTTAACGCCGTTCTTTTTGGCATTATCCAGATCTCGCTTACTGGTAAAGAGGTAGAGGCTGAAGGGTTTGTAGTTTTTGGCGGAAGTCATACGCTTAAAATGGTAGGCACCATGGGCCATGCCTATTTTGAGTACTTTGTTGGAAGGAAACTTGTGGGGGGCCACTCTGCACATAATCACCGCTTTTGGGAAAGCGGGCATTTTGCTAACCTTGATCCCTTTGTCTATGAGGCTTTTGTAGGTATTCGTTTTATCCGTTACTACCCGAATTGGTCTAAGGTATTTCTGCACGGGCAGCCAGTTTTCCATATCCACAGGGGTATGGCAGTAGAACACGGTTTCCTGCCTTCTGCGAAAGAGATTCAGCCCTCTCCAGGCCAGGGAATAAAAAGGTTTCAGCAGGTAGTAGGATAGTACCATCACCGCTCCAGATAGTGGATCAGACCTTGGGCCAGAGACTTCTCAAAGGGCTGGCTTTCCTGATGAAAAAGCCAGCTATGATTTTCGTATGTGTAATATCCTTTGCCTCGTACTATTACGTTGATGCCAAAATGACAGGCTTGATATTCAAAGAGAAAAAGTTCTCCCTCTGCATTCTCGCCAAGATCCACCGAGAGAAAGGGCGCGTTAAATAACTGATAGAGCGACCTAGCCTTGTTCAATTCGGGGATGGGATCCTTGATGTCAAAATCAAAGAGCTTGGCTCCACTGGCTCTGAAATCTCCAGCCTTGGTATGACGCTTGCTGATGAAGTACTTGTCTCCCAGAATGATGACTCTGTAGTCAAAACTCAGCCCCGGGATAAATTCTTGCAGCACAAAGGGGATTTCAGGAGTCATGAAATCCTGATAGGCATGGGCATCCCGGTTGAGATCGTAGTCTGGATAGCCGGGAAAGTGTTTATGCTTTCTGAGATGTCCCCTGCGCCAGAAATCCAGCTTTTGCATCAGGCTTATGCTTTTCAGACGCTTATTCAGTTCCTGCTGAATATCAGAGACTGAATTTACCAAGGCCACACCGGTACTGTTTGATCCACCCAGAGTTTTGAAGACCAAGGGGAATTTCAGCTCTGCTTTGTTTATTTCCCGGATGCTGCTAAAACATTGATATTCTAAACTTTTGATGCCCAGTTGCCGTTTGAGGAGTTCTTGCCAGCCTTTGTTTTCGTGACAAGAGAAAAGCTCAAAGGAGGGGATCAGCGTATTTCCCAAAGCCTGAAGATGCATCAGGCAATCCCGGATGTAGTGTTGAAGATTAAGGCGGTGACTAAAGCTGTAAAACACCAGGCTGTCCGTGATCTGCAAATCGCCGTTGATCACTTCATGAAATTCATGCTGATGTACCTTGATGCCGCTGTCCTGCAGTTCTGTGATAAAAGCTTTGGTATCGATGCTCATCCAAGGCTTTCGGGTTTGTCCGATAAAACCATCGTAACCTGTTAAAATGTAAAGTTCGGTCATTTAATATACTCCAAAATGTAGTTTAGCACAGCTTCCGGTTTTAGCAGTTTCATGCAATTATGATGTTTGAGAGGGCATTTTTGCGGACCATGGGAGCTACAGGGACGGCAGTCCAGATCTGTCTCAAAGACTTTATCCTGGGGTCCAAAGGGGAAGTAGCCAATGCTCTGCACGGTGGGGCCGAAAAAGGCTATCACCCTGGTTTGCATGGCGTTTGCGATATGCAGAGCACCACTGTCATTACAGATCATCAGCTGGCAGTTTGCGATGGCAGCCGCACTTTCCAAGAGATTCGTTTCACCTGCTAAATTGAGGGCCTTGGGGCAGCTTTGCCGGATAATATCGCACTTGGGTTTGTCTTCCTTGCCTCCGATGAGGATGATGCCATAGCCTCCTTTGTCAGACAATGCCTTCGCCAGTTCGGCATAGTGCTCCACCGGCCAGCATTTGGTAGCCCATACCGATCCCGGGGCCATGGCGATAAGCTTTTGGCTCTGAAGGGGAAGCAGCAGCTCATCTACTTTGCTTTTATCCTCTGCGGAAGGGAAAAGTTCGGTCTGCTGGTCAAATTCTTGTTCGGTGAGCAATTTGAGCAAGGCGAGATTTTTCTTTGCCTTATGTATGCCTTTGGGATGCGGGGTTTTGGCAGTAAGCAAAAACGGCATGGTGCCACGGTCAAAACCGATTCGCTGTGGGATACGGGCCAGATACATCAAAAGATGTGTGCGGCCAGAGCTGTGAGGCGAGATCGCCAGGTCGTATTCTCTTGCCTTCAAAGTTGAGATCATATACCTCATGCTGAGCAGCGCCTTATCCCTTTTAGAGTAGGTCAGCACTTCATTTAAATACGGATTATTTTTGAGAAGTTTAGCTGCGCCCGGTACTACCAAAGCGTCGATCCTGGCTTGTGGGTAGAGCTCTTTGGTGGCTCTGATCAAAGGAGTGATCAGGATTACATCGCCGATAAAGGCAGTTTGGATGATCAAAATTCGTTTTATCATAATTCTTGGTAAAGGCGGATATTTGCCTCCACCATATGCTCCTTGCTAAAGTCCTGCACTCGTCTGATGGCATTGGGTGCCATATGTTTACGTAGATCTTCATTTGCGGCAAGTTTCAAAATAGCGGTGGCCAGAGCTTCGCTGTTTCGGGCTTCTACCAGCAGGCCGCTGATGCCGTCTTCAATCATCTCAGCAATGCCTCCGGCGCGAGTTCCGATCACGGGTAGGCCTACGCTCATTGCATCCAGCACGGAGGTTCCGAGGCCTTCTTTTTTAGAAGCTATCACAAAGATGTCGAAGGCTTTTAAGTGACCACCCACAGAGTTTTGAAAGCCGGTAAAAGAGATTTTGCCGGCGATGCCCAATTCCTTTGCCAGATCTTTCATAGTCTGCATCTGAACACCATCGCCCACGGCTACAAAGTGCAGACGGGGATTGCTTTTCAGCGCGATAGCCGCAGCGCCGAAGTAGTTGCGGTAATCCTTATGCGCCACAAAAGCGGCCACCGTGCCCACGATAATGGCTTCCTCAGGTATCTGCCAATGCTGCCGGTACTTGGGATCGGGCAGAACCAGATCAAATTTATGAATATCCACTCCGCTGTAGATGAGCCGGATTTTGTCTTTAGGCACGCCATCTTGCAGCATCACATCGCGGATGTTTTCCGAAATTGCCACGAGGGCATTTACCTGGGGACCAATATATTTCCAGCGGGAAAAGATATTTTTTCCGATATGAAAATCTACCCTGCGGGAAGCTACCAGCTTTACCGAAGGATAGAAGAGTTTGGCCAGCAATCCCCAACCCAGGGCATGACTGCTGTGCAGATGCAGGATGTCATAAACTTGGGTTTTGGCATAATTGGCAAGCTGATATCCGGCATAGAGATCTGCTTCAAAGCGGTGACGGATGCAGTGATAGGAGGCCTTACGCTGCCCAAGCCGGGATTCCAGCTCAGAATCCGGATTACAAATAAAGCCGGATTTGTAGCCCCGGGAAAGCATCCCCAAATGCAGGTACAGCGCTTGCTGTTGGCCACCTCGCCACTGCATTTCCGGATCAACGTGCAATACGGCAGGCTGTTTCATCGTTTGTACTTGTACCAAGTGCCCCAGGCGGAGTTCTTGCAGAGCAGAAAGCCGTGCCATCCATCCAGGAACCCCAGATTTATCACATACATTTTGAAGAACTTGTGGGCTGCGCGTAAGGCTGCCATAAAGTGATTTTCCTTCTTCTGATTTGCCAATTCTGCATAGAAGCGAATCTTGCTGAAATGGCTCTCCAGGGTAGGATAGGTGAGGTGGTGCATCAGATTACGGCAGGTGGCCTGGCTTTGTTGCACCTTGATGCCTTCGTGCACCACAAGGTCGTTAAAGCCACCTTTAGTACGGTTGAAAAGTCTCAGCGGAGCGTCACTTTGCCAGCCGCAAAAGCGGATGGGCTTGCCCAAATAGTAGCTGCGCCGTTTCAGATGCCAGGCTTTGTGCTCAAATTCCCGTTTACGCAGAGCTATCAGCTCTTGCTGCAAGGCAATGCTCAGGCGTTCATCGGCATCGATACTGAGTATCCAATCATTGGTAGCCAGATCCACAGCTTGCTGTTTGGCCTTGCCAAAACCTTCCCAACGCTCCAGCCGATATACATTTGCACCTTGTGCCTCAGCTATTTGGATGGTACTGTCTTGGCTGCCCGTATCCAATACTACTATTTCATCTGTCCAAGACAGGGTCTGCAGGCAGTCAGCGATGTTTGCGCTTTCATTTTTGGTGATCAGTACTGCCGAAAGTTTTGTAGTCTTCATCGTTTCACCACCTGATAGTTCTTGAAGGTTCCGATGGGGCCGGTCACTTTTTCCACAAGAGAAAGCAGGCGGATACCAGGTCTTTCGTGTTTATGCAGTTCACGTCCCGGATTGGGTTTACCATCGTACTGCAATTTATCCTGCCAATCAAAACGTGCTATCATCTCTTGCATCACAGCGGGATGGCTGCCCTGAAACCGTCCCAGACGATCCAGAGGACCATAGTCAAAATATTCAGGTGCCTGGGCATAGTGTTTTTCCGCCTTACTCTTTCCCCAATGCACCGAATCCAGCGCCTTGCATTTATTCCTCATCAAGTGCGGCGGACGCACCCAACCGTAATGATAGATATAGGCATCCACATTCGCCACTTTCAATTTACGGGTGCCGGTTTCCTGCCGTGGATTGTCATAAGTGTCAAACCAGCGGAAACTTTGTGCGCTTTGATAGGAATGAATTTTGGGCAGATTGCGCACGATGCGGATTTCCCAGGGGTACCAGCCATGTCCAGCGTGATAGTGCTGATAATCTCCCCAAAAATGGGTATAATTAAAGAGCAGACCTTCCACCTCGTCATCGTGCAAAAGCTCTTCACAACGGGCTTTGATTACCGGCAAATACTTTTCATGCACCACTTCATCAGCCTGCACATAAAAGAGCCAGTCTCCGGAGCAGGCCTTCATCGCAATATCGGTTTGATAGGAATTTATCATCCCGCGTGTGCAATACTTTTCTTCCCAAATGGTATCAATAATGCGGATCTTGGGATCATCTATGGCAGCGATGAGCTCACGGGTATGGTCTTCAGGTTCGCCCTGGCCCACTGCGATCACAAATTCATCGCAGATGGGGAGGATGGACTTAATGGCTTCGACTATGGGATAGTACAGTATTTCTGCGTTGCGTACAAAAGAAAATCCGCTAATTTTCATGGCTGCTCCTTGCTTGATTGAACTGTAAATTATATAGGGTTTGATATCTCAGACAGCGCTTTAAAAGTTCTTCATGGCTACCGGTATCGATGATCTTTCCGCCTTCCAGTACCACTATTTTATCCGCGGCCAAAATGGTGGAAAGCCGATGGGCAATCAGGATTACAGTACGGTTTTTGGTGGCGTCATCAATGGCCTGCTGAACCATACGTTCACTTTCAGTATCCAGAGCGCTGGTGGCTTCGTCAAAGATTAAAATCGGAGGATTGCCCACAATGGCGCGGGCGATGCACAAACGCTGTTTTTGCCCGCCGGAAAGGTTCAGACCCTTGATGTCCAAAAGTTGATCATATTGCTGGGGAAAATGCTCAATAAACTCAGCGGCATGGGCAATCCGAGCCGCCTCATGTATCTCTTGATCGGTAAGTTCTTTATGAGAACCATAAGCGATATTTTCCCGTATGGTTTTGGTAAAGAGTACCGAATCCTGAGTTACCACTCCAAAGAGATTCCGCAGATCGTCCAATTTGATTTTTCTAATATCGATGTCATCTAAGGTAATGCGGCCGGCTTTCACGTCATACATCCGGTTGATGAGGTTGGTCACCGTGGTTTTGCCGCCTCCGGAAGCTCCCACAAAGGCGAGCTTGATGCCTTTGGGAATGCACAGATTCAAATCTTTTAAGACATACTCTCCGGGCTTGTAGTAGAAATCCACATGCTCAAAGACTATGCGGTCTTCAAACTGCTTTTTCGGCACGGAATCCGCTTCATCACGGATGCTGGACTGATGGTTCAAGACCAGGGCGATACGGTCCAGCGAGACTCCCGCTTTCTTGATTTCCGTATAAAGTTGGGTGACCTTTTTTAAAGGATGCAGCATGGAAAACACTGCAAAAAGAAAGGCGGTAAAGTCTCCCAGAGAAAAATTGACTTCAGGATTTAGGATCATGCCTCCGCCTATGATTACCACCACCACACCTGTGATGGCTGAATTTAGCTCTGAAAAAGGCACATTCATCGCTTCATAGATCTGCGATTTTTGCCACAGTCTCAGATGCTTGCGGTTGATCTTTTCAAAGGCCTGATATTCCTGCTCTTCACGGCGAAAAGCTTTCACAATTTTGATGCTGTTCAACACTTCTTCCACCACGCTGAACATCATCGAAATCTGAATCTGTATGCGCTTAGAATATTTCTTGATTTTCTTGCCCAAAAAACCGATCGTAAAGGTTAGAATCGGCACTACCAATATGCTGTAGGCAAAAAGCCTGGCATTCAAAAAGAGGGCAATATACATATATACGATCACCGTGCTCAGATCGCGAATGCCGTTGAAAACTGCAAAGATGTACTGATTTGAGACGATCTCCACATCGTTTACCATCCGCACGATGGCATCACCCACCTGGTTCTTGCTGAAGAACTCCAAAGATTGGTTTAAATACTGGCGGAACATGTGGTTGCGCATGTCCCGGATGGTCTTGCCCCGGAGCATCACAAAGAAGCTGCGGTTGGCGAAATAAGCGATGTTCTTCAGGAAGATCAGAGTCACAATTATGATGCAGAGGATGTATAGCAAAGATAGTGAATCGCTCACCAGCATTAGCTCTTTGAGCTCTTCCCACAGCATGCTGAAGTCACCCATCCCCCTTATCTGCCAGATGGATCCGATGCTCTCGCCAAAACTGCTGAAGGCCTGGCTTAAGCCCGCCATAATCTCATTGGTATTGTGATACTCAATCGGAGGCTTATTGGGATTGAACACATAATCAAAGAGGGGAACCAAGACCGTGATGCTGACTCCGCTAAAGAGCGCAAACAGCACCATCGTCACCAAACCAGCGATGATGTATGGCCAATAACGGAACATCATCCTGTAAAGCAGGATTAAATTTCCGCCGCGGTTTTCACTTTCTTTCTTTTTACTCATTGTAGCACCAATAAAAAATGCCAGCAAAAGCTGGCAAGGTAAAAATCTGGTACGCCCTAAGGGAGTCGAACCCCTAACCTTCTGATCCGTAGTCAGATGCTCTATCCAATTGAGCTAAGGGCGCACACTGAATATCCACTCTTTTAGGGCTTGGTGTTTTTGTCAATGAAAATCTGTGCCGGTGTTCCTCTGCCATTTTAATCAAACTTGGTTTAGATTATTTGTTCAGCGTTCTTATCTTGCGGCATCGAGCGGTCTTCCTGCTATCTCCACGTCAGATTTATGATAACAAATGGGGCAGAGCAATGCTGGTAGAATCATATCAGTACACAGAAGGGCAAAGCAAATCAGTGTAATCGACACCGTGTACGTAGGGAGCCCTTATCCCACAGGGCATAAGCTTCCTTCTGGGGATTCCAATGATCCCAGTTGACGGGACTACCCTCCTCAACTGCTTGATTCTATTTCAGCAGTATCATCTTATGGGTTTGCTTCCAGGTTCCGCTTTCTATTCTGGCCAAGTACACTCCGGCGCAAACACTGTTGCCCTCAGCATCGGTACCATCCCAAGATAGTATGTGAGTTCCTTTGGCCAAATCATTGTCTAAAAGAGTCTTAACTTTTTGGCCTTTGATGTTGTATATGATTACTTGTGCCTTATCTGACTTGGATAGACTTATCTCAATATTAGCCGATGTTTTGAAGGGATTGGGTGATATGCTGATCTGGTTGTGAGTGGCAGAGGTTAGATCATCCTGGTTTTCTACACCGCTTATCACTACAGTTACGCTGTTTGAAGCTGCCGATTCTACCGAGCCATACAAAGCGACTACATAATAGCTAAGGGTATCATTCACCGCAGAGAAATCCCTGAAATAGCGCAGTGAGGGATCAGGAAGATCGGCATAAGGTTCACCCTTACGATAGATCCGAAATCCCGATAGACCTCTGTCCATCAGCGGCATTT
>CAXZAB010000046.1:0-12279 GCA_964293715.1 uncultured bacterium
CAAGTTACAAGTTACAAGTTACAAGTTACAAGTTACAAGTTACAAGTTACAAGTTGCCAGGGCTGGATTGGATACGTCTCGTGTCCAGTAAGACCGGAGGTCTTAGAGGGGTTTTGAGGTTTTAGCGTTTTAACGATACCGTAGCAAAAGAGAGCAAGCTTTAACTCTGCAGGCGAGACGGCTGCAATCCGGTGCTGCACACTTCCAACTCTGCAGGCGGGACGGCTGCAATCCGGTGGCTAATATCCTCTTTATCCGTGTAAATCCGTTTGATCCATACAATCCGTGTGACTATTCTTTTGTTTACTGCACGCTCCAGCTCAAGCTGATGCTACGGCCGGATAAATCCAGCGTTACGGGCTTTTATGAAAAATAGCTGAGGACTCCTATCATTTATATTGACGGAAATGACAGCTTTTGTTATTTTGATTTAATAGTCTTTTGTTCCTGATAAGTATCTGTGAGCAAGGCTATGATAATATCACATGATCATGGAGGATAAGATGTTACAAGGATCATACGTTGCACTGGTCACGCCATTTAAGCATGGCAACATAGATTGGAACGCCTTGGAAGGCTTGATCCAATATCATCTGGACGCAGGCACCAATGGCATATTGCTCTTGGGCACTACTGCCGAGACAGCTGCTTTGGCTCAGGATGAAAAAGACACTCTGCTGAGATTTGCTATGCAAAAGATTGACGGCAAAGTGCCAGTCATGATCGGCACCGGCACCAATAATCTCTCTCAAACTCTGGCCAATACACAAAAGGCCAAGGATTTGGAAGCGGATTTTGCTTTGATCATCACACCCTATTATATCAAACCCACCCAAAACGGGATGTATGAGTATTATAAACAAATTGCCGACACTGTGGATATCCCGATCGTCATTTACAACGTTCCCGGCCGCACCGGCGTGAATATTACCGCTGAAACGGTGGTGAAGCTGGCTAAAGATTGCAAGAATATCATCGGCGTCAAAGAAGCCAGCGGGAATGTAGTTCAGGCCACACATATCATCCGTGATGCGCCAGCCGGTTTCTCTCTAATGTGCGGTGAAGACGCACTCAATCTACCTTTGATGGCTATTGGTGGAAAAGGCTGCATTTCAGTTACCGCCAATGTAGCGCCCAAACTGATGAGTGAACATATCGCCAGCTGCTTGAAAGGGGATTTTGCCACGGCTGCAAAACAGCACCGCAATCTGGCCCTGCTCAATGAACTGATGTTTATCGAAACCAATCCCATCCCTGCCAAAGAAGCCCTCTGCCTGATGGGCAAGATCGAGGCCGAATTCCGCTCTCCAATCTGCAGGCTGCAAGATAAGAACCTTGCGCTTTTAAGTGAAGGCTTAAAAAAATACAAATTAATCTGATAAAATATTGAAAATTAAGGATATAACATGACAACGAAAATCCAGACAAAGCATGGTTTTGAGCTGGTTCAAAGCCAGGAAATCAAAGAGCTCAAAGCTACTTTTCATCGCTATATACACAAGAAAAGCGGAGCAGAACTGATCCATTTGGCTTGTGATGACAATAACAAGGCTTTTAATATCGCCTTCAAAACCATTCCTGAGGATGATACCGGTTGCCCCCACATCATGGAACACTCCGTGCTCAATGGCTCCAAAAATTACCCTGCCAAAGGCACTTTTATGGAGCTGATCAAAGGCAGCCTGAATACCTTTATCAATGCTATGACTTCCTCGGATTGGACCTCATATCCGGTGGCTTCCACCAATGACAAAGACTTTATGAACCTGATTAAAGTGTATCTGGATGCGGTGCTGCGCCCCAGAATCTATGATGAACCTATGATTATGGATCAGGAAGGCTGGCATTATGAGCTGTTTCAGGCCGACGATGAACTCAAATACAAGGGCGTGGTTTACAACGAGATGAAAGGCGCCTTTTCCTCTGTGGATAGCATCGTAAACAGATTCTGCCAACACACCCAATTTCCGGATACCCCCTATGGCTTTGAAAGCGGGGGTGATCCTGATGCGATTCCAAAGCTCACACACGAGAAATTTCTGGCTTTTCATCAGAAATACTACCACCCTTCCAATAGCAAGATCTGGCTCTATGGCGATATGGACATCGATGCCTGCCTGAAGCTGATCGATGGTGAATATCTTGCTGATTTTGATGATCCGGGGATTCGCCTGGAATTTCCTTTTCAAAAGCCCTTTTCTCAGCCCCAAAAGCTGACCCATCAATACCCTTTGGCAGATGATCAGAATCCAGAAGGACAATATTATCTGGCCTTGAACTACACCTATGGCAAGATTGCCGACGAAGCACTCACCTCGCAAGCGACTCTGCTTACAGAGCTGCTGATGCGTACTTCAGCCTCTCCTCTCAAGGCAGTGATCCGGGATTCCGGCTTGTGTAAAGATTCGCAGATCTCCATCGCCACCGACATCCTGCAACCTACAATCAGCATCGTGTGCAAACAGGTGAAAAAAGAGGATCTCGAGACCTTGAGCGCTCTTATCAAAACAGAGATGGAGCGCATAGTCAAAGAAGGATTTGATAAGAAACTGGTGGAAGCGCTGATCAATTCCAGAGAATTCTTCCTGCGCGAAGCTCAGATGCAGGGTTTTCCCAAGGGACTCTTTTACAATCTGCACTGCTTTGGACTGTGGAATCATGGCGGTGACCCCATCGAACTGCTGGCCTTTGAAAGGTACCTCATCCACTTGCGCACAGGGCTGAAAGAGCCTGTTTATGAAGAGCTGCTGGATAAGTTTTGCCTCAGCAATTCCCACGTCAGTGAGATTCACTTTGAGCCCATACCCGGCTTGATCGCTGTGCAGGATGAAGAGATCAGAGCCGAGCTCGCCGAATATAAAAAGACTCTGACTAAAGAACAAATTCAGGATCTGATTCGCTACAATGAAAAACTAAAAGAATGGCAAGAAGAGCCGGATAGCGAAGAAGACCTGCTCAAAATCCCGCTGCTGAGCCTGGACGATGTAGATCCCAAAGCGGCTGCCATGCCCTGTGAAAAGGAAGATCGTCAGGAATATACCCTGCTGAAACATCCTCTGCAAACCAATGGCATCTTGTATCTGAAGATCTATTTTGATCTGTCGCATGCAAATCAGCTGAATCTGCCCTGGTTGAAGCTTTATACCCAGCTTTTGGGACAATTGAATACAGAGAACTACAGCTATGGCGATCTGGAAAATGAGATCCGTAATTCCACCGGAGGGATCAAGCTGAACATCGATGTTTTGAATAGTTATCAGACACCGGATGAGATTATACCAAAACTGATCCTCTCAGGAAAAGCCGTGGCAGATAAGATTCCCCAGCTGATGGAACTGGCTGCGGAGTATACCTTAAAGCCGATCTTTGACAATCCGACCCGGCTCAAATCCTTAATCCGGGAAATCAAGGCCAGCACCGAAGAACTTGTGATTATGCGCGGGGTCACGGTTGCCATCAACCGCATGTTTGCCCCCTTCTCACAGCTGCATAGCTGGAAAGATAAGATCACAGGATTGGATTATCTGCATTTCCTATCAGAATTGGAAAGCAAAATAGACGTTGATATCGATAAAATCATCGGGGAACTGAAATGGGTGCAAGAGCACTTCTTCAGCATCCAGAAAGCCATCATCAGTGTCACTGCCGATAAAGAACTGATGCCCAAGGCCTTGTCTGACCTGGATATTCTGACCGATCAGATTTCGAAAACAAGCTTTGAACCCGTTCCCCATGGCTTTGAAACCAGAGTAGTCAACGAAGGTATCGCCGCCCCCATCAAGATCCAATATGTGGTAAAGGGAGGCAATTATTTCCACAAAGGTTATTCTTACTCCGGCAGACTGAGAGTGCTGTCAAGCATCCTCAGCAATGAATACATCTACAAGGAATTGCGCGTGAAAGGTGGAGCTTATGGAGGAGGAGCCGGATTTACTCTGGATGGATACCAATTCTTCTATTCCTATCGCGATCCCAACCTTCGGGAAACCCTTGAGGTCTATGACAAGGTGCCAGATTTTATCCGTTCTTTTAAATGCTCAAGCCGTGAAATGGATAAATATATCCTGGGTGACATCTCAAGTTTGGATTATCCCAAGACCCCTGAAGCCACAGGCATCCAGTCGGACATGGATTATCTCACCGGATTTACCCAGGAAGACCGTCAGCAGATCCGTGATGAAGTACTGGCTACCAAGCTGGAAAGTTTGCGCGAGTATGCCGATATGATCCAAGCCCTCATGGAACAGAATAACTATGCGGTTTTGGGTAATGAAGCCAAGATCAGAGATACGGCAGACCTCTTTGATGAGATTACACCTGTACATAAAAAGTGAAACAAAAAGATAAAAAACGCAGAGAACCTTATGACGGCAGGCTGAAAAATACCAGCCTGCTGGAAACTGATATTCTGGACGATGAGCGCGATTCCAAGACCTACAAAACCGCTCGTATAGCCACCAAACAAGACCAGACCTTCAAAAGCGGCTTGGAACTGCAGAAGGGACGGATAATGGCTGTGATGAGCAACTACCAATGTCATGTGCAGCTTCAGGATGAACAGGTCCTGGCCTCTATCGGAGGCAGGCTAAAGCAATTTCTGTATAAAAGCACTACGCTGCTCGCTGTGGGAGACTACGTGGAAGTAGATATGTCTTTGCAGCCTGATTATAGAATCGAGAATATTTTGCCCCGTAAAAACAGACTCAGCCGCTATAGCGCCGGCAATTTTCAAAAAGAGATTATTGTGGCGGCAAATATCGATCAATTGGTGATCACCAGCTCCTGGCGGATGCCAGTATTTAAGCCGGGACTCATCGATCGCTATCTGATCCTGGCCGCAGTTCATGAGATTGATCCCTTGATCGTAGTCAATAAAACCGATTTATGTGAAGACACAGAAGAGCTGGAAGAAAGCCTTGCCTACTACAGACAGTCAGGCTTTAAGGTAATTTTGACCTCCACTGTGACCAAAGAGGGGATTGATGAACTGAAAGCCGAACTCAAGAATAAAGATTCGGTGTTTTCCGGACACTCCGGAGCCGGTAAAAGCTCTCTGATCAATTGCTTGCAGCCCGGACTGGAGCTCATCACCGCTGAGGTGAGTGACTTTAATGAGAAAGGTAAACACACCACCACCCAGTCCATCATCTTGCCTTGGGCTTTTGGCGGACATCTGATCGACACTCCAGGGATAAAAACTGCGTACTTAAATCGCAAAGACATCAATGTGGTGCCCAGACTTTTCCCCGGCTTTGACCGCTTTTATCCAAATTGTCAATTTCGGGATTGTGAGCACATGGAGTCGCAGGGCTGCGCTGTCTTGCTGGCAGTGGAATCCGGTGAGATAGACCCCGAACGTTATGACTCTTACCGCTGGATTATGGAAAACCTATGAGAAATTTTGCCGTTCACATCAACCCCGCTTTTGCAGATGAACAGAGCATCTTCGATCTCTTGATACGTCTGAGGGAAGAGGATCGCAACCGTTGCCAGGATAGAGCTGAACTCAGCTTCTTTGGCGATGTTTCGCAACAGAAATCCTTCCGGGATCCCGTGCAGACTGTAGATTTTGATGATCACGCCGGAGTGCCTCCCATCGATTGCATTCTGGTCTTTGGCGGAGATGGCACTATCCTGAGAGCCAAAGAACTGGCCTTTAAGACCGGTGCCCCGATCTTGGGCATCAACCTGGGTTATCTGGGCTTTCTTTCTGAGAGCACCTTGCCTGAAATCAGCGCCTCAATCCGGGATTTGGTGGATAGCAAGTACAAAATTCTCAAGCGAATGCTGATCTTGTGCACCTTAAAACGTGACCATAAAGAGATCCTCCAATATGAAGCTCTCAATGATGCAGTAGTTTATAAAGGCGAAAATCCGGGCTTGATCAATGCGCGCATCTTTGCATCCGGATCCTATGTCTTTGATGCACGTTGCGACGGTATGGTGGTGAGCACTCCTACAGGCTCCACGGCTTATTCTCTTGCTGCCGGCGGGCCTATTCTCGCTCCCCAGATGAAAGCCATGGTCCTCAGCCCTCTAAACCCCCATCTGCTCACGATCCGGCCTCTGGTCTTCCCCGCCGAAGAAAAGCTGGTCATAAAAGTCCACAAACTTTCACAGCAGGCCTGGCTGCAGATAGATGGCAACAACGTCTGCCCTATCCAGGATCAGGATGAGATCCATATCACTGCCTCCAGCCGACACGTGAACTTCATCAAACTCTCCAAACGGACATTTTACCGCATTCTACGTAATAAGATGCATCTGGGCAAATAATGCTGCGCGAAATCTACATCAAAAACTATATCCTGGTGCCCGAGCTGCGTCTGCAATTTGAAGCCGGACTTACCGTGATCTCAGGAGAAACCGGGGCTGGAAAATCCATCATCGTAGGATCCATAGATTTGATCTTTGGCGAAAGTGCCTCGGATCTGGAGCCTTTTGATGCAAACGAGCCTATCTATCTGGAAGCCACTTTTCTGCCCGCTGCAGATCCGGAGCTGATAGACTATCTGCAAGAGCTCAATGCTCCCTGCGAAGAAGAACTGATCCTGGCCCGGGAAATCTCGGTAAAGGGAAAATCCACTTATTACATTGGCGGCAGAAGAGTAAACGCAGCGGTGGTCAAAGGACTCAAAGAGCTGCTGATAGATTTCCATCACCAACGCGACCAGCAAAAATTGCTTTCAAATTCCTACCAATTGTGCCTGCTGGATCGTTATGCCGATACCATCGGACTAAGAGATACCTTCACCCAGAGCTTCCGGGAGATCAAGTCTCAGCGCCAAACTTTGCAAGAGATGATCCGCCGGCAGAATGAACAGAAACAGAAGCTGGAACTGTACCGCTATCAGCATGAAGAGCTTCAAAAAGCTGCTCTGAAGACCGGGGAAGACACCCTCTTAGAGCAGGAATTCGAGCTTCAAAATCACAGCCTGGATATCCTGGAGCTCATTCAAAGCATGAAGCACACCACTTTCGAAAAGGAAGATAGCATCCTGGACCAGCTCTGTACATACAGCAACAGGCTCCAGAGCTTCAAAACCCTGAATCCCGCCCTGGAAAATGCAGACAAAGCGCTGATGGAAGCTTTGGAAGCACTCCGCACGGTATCCTCCAGTGTGTCCGAAATAGGAGACAGCCTGGCGTATGACCCCGTCCGGCTTTCTGCCATCGGATCCAGATTGGATGCGATCAACGAACTTTTATACAAACATAAAGTCAAGACTGTGGAAGAATTGCAACAACTGTTTCAAAAAAGAAAGCAGGAAATTCTGGCCCTGGAAGATTTTGACAAATCGATCAAAGAGCTTAGTGACAAAGTAGATAGAAAGACCAAAGAGCTCATCAGACTGGCCGACCTCCTAAGCGATAAGAGGCAAAAAGCCTCCGTAAAGCTGGCTCAAGAGCTTGAGACCAGCATCCGTCTGCTGGCAATGAACGATGCCAAGCTGCAAATTGAGATTGACAAAAAACCCCAGCTTGAGAATCTACAGTCAGATCCGTTGTCCGCCTTTACAGAGAGCGGGCAGGATAGGATGGAAATCTTGTTTTCGGCCAATCCCGGCAGCAGCCTAAAAGCTCTGGCAGCCGTGGTGAGTGGCGGAGAATTAAGCCGTATCCTATTGGGAATCAAAGAAGTGCTCGTGGCTCGCGAAGCTCCCAGACTGCTGATTTTGGATGAAATTGATGCCGGAATAGGCGGAAAAGCTGCTGAAAGCGTAGCGGCTTGCATTGGTAAAATTGCCTGTCGTCATCCTGTGGTCTGCATTACACACTTGGCTCAGATCGCAGCTCAGGCTGACACTCATATCGCTGTGACGAAGTTCGGCGATGCCAAAACGACTGTAACCTTGCGCGTCTTAAACAAAGAAGAACGCACCAAGGAGCTGGCCAGAATGCTTTCCGGCAAGCTCACTGATGCCGCCTTGAGACACGCTGAAGAACTTAGAAAACAATAAGAAAAAGGGGAAGATGTGAGAAAATCTTCGAGACTCAGAATAAAAGGTGTTGCCATTTTTATCGTGTTCCTGGCCATAGCGATATCTTTGTATGAATCCCAAAACAGAAAAACTGGTACAGCAAGCATGGATCTCAAGCCCAGCGCCAATGAATACCGCGATCTGAAGTTTATTAACAAGGCTAAGATTGGCTTTAGCTCGGACGATGTCGAAAACGCCCGGGAAGGTATCAGCCAAATCATGGATAAGTATTCCAAACAGCGTATTCGCAAACACGATGAAGGCAATTATGGGGCTTATCTCTTTACTATATCGCAAGATAAACTCTACACCGTAGTAGATGAGCTAAGAACTTTGGGCACAGTCGGCCCCCGGGTGGAACAAATTGACACTGCTTTGGTGAATTTGGATTTTGAAAATGAAAATGCAAAATTGTCTTCTTACGAAGGCGAACTTGTTGAATTAAACAAGGTCCGCCAGCCTTCCTCCGCTCAAAACGACCGCAAAGAAACTCTGCACAGCCAGATTCAAGCTTCCCGCAGCAGTCTTGATAAACTGCGTAATAAGGATAACGTGCTCTTGTACATCACCCTTAGTCCCCAACAGCGCTCCATAGGATGGCTCAATACCTTCAAAAGCTTCGTAAAGAGTTTCCTCATTTGGCTTGTAATCCTTAGTATCGCCTCTGTCCTGATCTTTTATGCCACCAAACTCTTGATGATTTTCCTTTATTCTCTTGGCATCCGTGGCCCAGGCGGACCCCGGGGGACTACCTATGGCGGCTACTCAAATTACTCCCGCTACTCTTCCCGATATGGTAATAGCAGACGTAAAATTAAACGTATATATAAAGACAAAGGCGCTTCGCCTGAAGAAAATGAACCTGAGAATAAGGAAAACAAATAATCGATAGGAGTTTATCATGTTAGTACTCGCTTGGCATATTTGGGTGATACTCGGTATCATCTTTGTAATCATCGAAATTTTTGACCCCTCTTTCTTCTTCTTGTCCCTGGGCACGGGAGCCATTATTACCGGATTGCTGACTCTTTTCCCCTTTGTTCAGAGATATCTGTGGCTCCAGGTCTTTATTTTTGCCATCATCAGCTTCCTCGCTTTCCTTTCTATGCGCAAACTTGGTAAAAAAGTTCTGGCCAATCCTGGCCCGGAGACCAATGTCTTTGCCCTCAAGGGGAAGCTGGCTCATGTGACCAAGGCCATCCCTGCTAATGGCAGAGGCTACGTCAAAGTGGGCGGTGAAGAATGGGTGGCAATTACCCAAGATCATAGCGCTTTGGCTATAAACACAAAGGTAGAAATCCTTGATATCGACGGAAATAAGCTGGTCGTAAAAGAGACAGTACAATAGGCGGTTAGCACCCATAGACTTTATAAACAAGATCAAAATATAAAAACACTTACTCACGCGGGAGGAACCAAATGAGTTTTAAAGTACGAGTTCTGATGATTATTCTCGCTGCCTTAGTTTTGGCAGCCTGCACCAGCAAAGATAAACCCACCTTGAAAGTAGGTATGAATATTGAATTCCCACCTTTCGGCTCCAAAGTCCATGACGCTTACGTAGGCGTGGATGTGGATCTGGTCCATAAGATTGCAGAGAAATTGGAGCAACCCTATGAAATCATCGCTATGGATTTTGACAACCTGATTCCGGCGATCGTTTCGGGTAAAATAGATTTTGCCATTTCTGCCATTTCTATCACGCCGGAACGCTCCCGGCAGATCGAATTCTCGCAAGGTTATTACGTAATCAATCAAGCGGTAATAGCCAGGGACGACAGCCCCATAGAGATCCACACCGTCGATGATATAGGCAAATACAAGATTGGTGTAACCAATACTACCACCGCCCATAAATGGGTACAGGATGATCTGCTGATGAAAGACCTGCTTACCGTAGAACAGCTATTTCTATATCCGGACGTCAATGAAGCGCTTCAGGACCTTATAGCGGGAAAGATTGATTTGGTGATCAACGATGCTGTGGTAGTGCAGGGATATGTGGAAAAACTCCCTATCACCACCAAATTCCAGATCGCAACCGATGAATCATACGCGATTGCTCTGCCGAAAGACGGAAAGCATAACGACGAGATCAAAGCCGCTTTGCAGGACATCTTGAACAGCGGAGAAATGAGATCCATCATTCAGACCCATATTCAGTAAACTCGCCATTTTCCATAAACACGAAAAAGCGGAGCAGCTGCTCCGCTTTTTGCTATCTATATAATTTTTGTCTTATTGGCTAATAGGATTTACACTTACATATTTTCTACCGGCTTGTTTGGTGACAAATTGCACCTGCCCATCAACGAGACTAAAAAGGGTAAAATCACGACCCATGCCTACATTGGCACCTGCGTGAAATTTTGTGCCTTTTTGGCGTACTATGATGTTGCCGGCTACGACAAATTCACTACCGTGCTTTTTCACACCACGGTATTTGGGGTTACTGTTACGACCGTTGCGAGTACTCCCGCCACCTTTCTTTGTTGCCATAAATCTATCCTTTTTTAAGCCCGAATATCGGTAACTTTAATATCTGTGAATTGCTCGCGATAACCTTTTTTCACTCTATAGCCTTTGCGGCGTTTGTGATGATAAATTATCTTCTTCTTACCTTTACCGTGTTCGATGACTTCTACTACGACTAAAGCGCCTTCTACTACGGGAGTGCCGACCATTACTTCCTCGTCCTTACGGACCAGAAGTACGCGGTCAAACTCAAGTGAGTGACCAGGCTCTGCCGTATTCAGCAAGGGAACGCGAAGCACTGCGTTTTTTTCGGCCCTGAACTGAAATCCTTTAATTTCTACGATGGCGTACATCATATCTCCTTGTTATTTATATCTTAATAAATCATCTTTTTTGGTGATGCTGTATTTGTCAAGTGGAAAGATGTTTTTGCCCCCTAGGGAGGCTGCGAGGCTGTTCAGAACAGAGAAACGTATTTGGCCGTTTCTCTGTATTGTCTTTGCAAAAAAGCGGATCGTAATTTTGCCAGATCAACTACAGTCTAAGTCCCAGCGGGACGGTATTTTAGATAGCAAATGATAGCCCGAAACAGCCTGAGTCCCCTCGGGACGGTATATTTTAGATAGAGTGTTTTATAAACTCTTAACCTATCCTCCATAGCGTCCGTTCATTCTACAAAGCCTGCAACCCCAATACCCCAAACTCGCCACCCATTTCAGCCAAGATGTGGTGTCCTTCGGAGGCGAGATGAAAAATGATAACTAAGACAATAGATACAATGAGTATTCGCTCTGAAATCCCAATTTATCGCATCTTAGCCGGAATAAATTGTGAGAGACATTATGTTGGAGATGATTAAACCTCATTTCGGAGTACATCAACATCCCTCTTCAAATATGCTATCATTGTGGGCAATACATCGATGTAATCTAAACCACCAGGATTCGAATTTATGATTTGTATTGCCATCTTCCAAGTATTTCTTCTAAAGCTCTGCAATTTTTTGTTATTTAAGTTCAGCATGTCAACGGTAACCCTTGCGTAAGGAGAAGTTGTTTTAATTAAACCATCTGCCTCATATTCAATATGTTCTTCAGGATTCATCTCAACGGGGTGTACAAAATGTTCATCCCAAAAACCCTTTTTCCAATTATTACAGGAAATGCTAGAATTACATGAAATCGTCAAATTTGTGTGTGCAAAAACTAAATGAGGGGAACTACTTTTGGGTCTTATGTGTTCTATATTGGCATCTTGTTCATTCTGCAAAACTGCTTCACAATAAGTACAATACTTTGTCCCATGTATTGTATTCTCGTTTTCAAGTAAGTGTTTCCGCAATGCAAGATATTGTGCTTGATATATTTCGTGAAATTCTTGCCAATTGGAGCACTTCTTTCTTATCATTTTCATGAACGGGAGCTCTTCTATCTTATTCTTATCTATTGATAACATATTTTTTCCCGTTTTTCCGAAGGTTCAATTGAGTTCTCATAAGTATTATATCTTCATCTGTATTACCAAGAATTGAAACGAGATTATCAAAGTCTTTTTTCAATGTCTCATTGTTAGGGTCATCATTCTTTACCCTATTCCACATGTCATCAATACTCTTTGCCATATCTTTACTTCTTGTAGAGTCTAAGCCCATTATTTCTCTCATGATGCGCTCTGCGGGCATTCCATTATTCATGTCAAAATCTTTCCATTTCGCAACAGTGACTGGTTCGTCTGGATCTGTTGTGAGTTCTAAAAAACGAAGACTTTCTTTTGGCGCTGAAGAGATTACGTGTGGGGATTGTGTTGCAATAATTACTTGATT
>CAXZAB010000047.1:0-12258 GCA_964293715.1 uncultured bacterium
CCTTTGATGATATCAGCACCCTCATTTCTGAAGCAATTTGTGAAAAGCCGCCTGTCACCATCACCGATGGCGGCATCTTCCAGGGTGGATATCAGGAGGATCTGGACGAACTGATGGAGCTGATCCGGGATGGCAAAGGCTGGATTGCCCGCTTGGAAGAAGACGAACGCCAAAAGACCGGCATCCCCAGCCTGAAAGTAGGCTACAACCGCGTCTTTGGCTATTACATAGAAGTCACCGCCGTACACAAAAGCAAGGTTCCGGATTACTATATTGAAAAGCAGACTCTGGTGAATTCCCAGCGTTATATCTCGCCCCGGCTCAAAGAATTTGAAGCCAAAGTGCTCTCCAGCGAAGAAAAGATCAAGAGCCTGGAGTATGAGCTCTACAAAGAACTCAGGGCCAATGTGGCCACCCATCTCCCCCGCTTGCAAAAACTCAGTGACATCATCGCCGAGATCGATGTCTTTTCTGCCCTCGCCTTTTTGGCCTGGCAAAATCACTACTCTGCCCCCGAATTTACCGAAAGCCGTGACCTGCACATAGAATCAGGCCGCCATCCCGTGATCGAAAAGCTGATGCCGGAAGCGGAATTCATCCCCAATGACACCCTTTTAGACTATCCCGAGACCTGCATAGCCCTGATTACCGGGCCCAATATGGCCGGAAAATCCACCTATCTCAGGCAGGTGGGGCTGCTGGTAATCCTTGCTCAGATGGGCTCTTGGGTACCGGCCGAGAAAATGCGCCTGCCTATCTTCGACCGCGTTTTTACCAGAGTGGGCGCCTCCGACAATCTGGCTCAGGGCCAGAGCACCTTTTTGGTGGAGATGATCGAAACCGCCAATATCCTCAATTCTGCCACTGTAAATTCACTGATTCTTTTAGATGAGATTGGCCGGGGAACTTCCACTTTTGACGGGCTCAGCCTGGCCTGGGCCATCATCGAACAAATCCAACTCAAACTCAAGGCTCTCACCCTCTTTGCCACTCACTATCACGAACTTACCGAGCTGGAGAACATCTACCCTCAGATCAAGAATTACAACGTCGCTGTGAAGCTTTACAACGATCAGATGATCTTTATCCGCAAAATCGAACGGGGAGGGGCAGACCAAAGCTATGGCATCCAGGTAGCGCGTTTGGCCGGAATCCCCAATCAGGTAATCCGCCGCGCTCAGGAAATCCTCAGGAATCTGGAAGAACATGAACTCAGTCCTCAGGGCCTCACTGCCAGCTTGCGCAAAAAACTCGCTTCCACCACTCCTCAATTGGAGATCTTTGAAGTGATGATCGACAAAGCCCATGAAAACGACGGAATAATGAATAAAATCAAAGACATAGACTTGGAGAATACCAGTCCTGTTCAGGCCTGGACCTATCTTTCTGAGATCCAAAAAGAACTTTTAGGAGAATCATGAAACGCATTCTTTTTCTTATCACAATCAGCCTCATCCTTGTGTCCTGCTCAGGACCCAGGCCTCGAGGTGACAGCGCCGGCAGCATCAACGGCACGCGCATTCCCCATACGGATTTTGTGGACGCTTATAAGGGACACATCGATAATTTCCAGGGTCGCGCAGGACGGGCTCCAAATTCCGATGAAAGAACCAAGCTCTACAACGACACCTGGCAGGACATCATCAAATACAACGTTCTGAAAGAGCAGTTTCAGCGGCACAACATCAAAGTGACTATGCAGGAAGCAATTGACAGCCTCTTTGTCACCATTCCTCCTTATCTGAAGAGCGAAGCCGCCCTGATGGTCAATGGTAAATTTGATCACGATTTATACTATCAATCCGTGCATTATGACAGCCCGGTGAATATGAGTCCGGTGCGGCGGAACTACTTCATGCTTTACGTCCCCATCCAGAAACTCAAAGAAAAACTGATCGATGAAGAGCTCGGTAAATCCAAACTGGCCAAGGAACTGGCTCAGATAGTGGTCAGCAAGGCAGATTTTGATCTTTTGGTCTTTGATCCGGCCCAAATGAACCCTGTGATCAGCGATTCAGAAATCAAAGCCTTTTACCAGAAGAATCTCGAACGTTATGCCTTGGAACCTATCTACAGCGTGCGGTACATCAGTATTCCGGTAAATCCTGCCGAGGCCGATCGTGAATATACTGTCACCGTCACCGATAGCATTTACTTTGAAATCGGTCAGGGTAAATCTTTTGAAACTGTGGTTTCCGAGCGCCAGGAACACCTGCCCGATCTTAGAATTGCCAATCCCGGCTTTGTGCGCGTGGAGAACATGGACCCAGATCTGCTGAGCGCCCTGGATTATTTGCCGGACAACGGCTACAGCAAGCCTACTGCCGTGGGCCGCGGATTTGCCATCTATCAAAAGATGCAACGCACGAAATCCATGATCAGCTACCGCACTTTGCAGATCCCGCCCATCCTCACTCCCAAAACCATCAATGCGCAATTTGGCCAAGCCGAAGGCGCTTTGAATCTGGCCCGTAAAATCGGTATAGAAGCCGCTGCCAATGAACTGGACCTGCCCGTGGAATCCCACTCAAATATCACCGTAAGTGACATCTGGCACAAGGATCTGGCCATCGTTGAACAGGTGAATTCCCAGCTCATCTCCCATAATAAAAATAGCTTTTTAAAGCCTTTATATTCCACCCTCACCGGAAGCTGGATTGTGCTCCAATTCACCGAGAACCAGGTGGACCGGGTGCGTCCTTTGGACGATGTGCGGAATCTCATCATACCGGAGCTCACAGACAGCCGCAGACTGCTGATGGCAAAGCAAAAAGCCCTGGCCTGGCTGAGCCAGCATCCAGACCAAAGAACCACTAATGATGGTGAGCAATATCTTCTCAAGCAATATACCAAGGGCGGCATCCATAGCGAATATGCCAGCCAAAGTCTTGATCTGCCCTATCTGCAGGCCATTCAACGCCATCTGAACAATGAAAAACCACAGCCCACCAGCCTGGGGGATTATCAGATCATCCTGATTCCACGCACTTATTACCCTAATAAACGCCAGAAGGCTGATCCCCAGGTGCTAAAAAATCTCTATATCCGGCAGTCGGACCCAAATTGGTTTAATCTCTGGTTATATGAACGTGTGAAAAATGCCGATGTGCAAATCCATACAACGAGTCCATGAACGACGAATACTATATGAACATCGCCTTGAAAGAGGCGCATAAAGCCGCTGCCGAAGATGAAATTCCGGTGGGGGCATGCCTGGTGCGGGATGGCGAGATAATCCTAAAAGAGCATAACCGTACCCGCCTGCAGCAAAATCCCCTGGCTCACTGCGAGAAACTGATTCTGGATGAAGCCCAGAAAATGGGACTCAAATACTTACAGGATTGCACTTTATACGTAACCCTGGAGCCCTGCCTGATGTGCAGCGGAATGATCATCCACAGCCGGCTGGGCAGAGTGGTCTATGGCGCCTCAGACCCCAAAACTGGCACCTGTGGCTCGGTGTACCAAACCCTAAAAGACAAACATTTCAACCATCGTCCCGAACTAAAGCGAGGCGTAATGGCCGCAGATTGCGCTTTGGTCTTGACAGATTTCTTTCAAAATAAACGATGAACAAGATGCGGAGAGTTGCCGGAGCGGTTGATCGGGGCGGTCTCGAAAACCGTTGTATCCTTATGGGTACCCAGGGTTCGAATCCCTGACTCTCCGCCATTTTTTTGCCAGCGCTATCCTTATGCGCACAGGTCTTGATCAGATAACCCCAACCCTCTCGCTCGCCTTTCCCCTTAACATAATTTCAAGATGTTTTCGACTTGAGATGACTTGGGATTTCAAGTCATCTCAAGTTGAAAACGTGTCAGAAGCAAGTTCAAGGCACAGGCATGAACTGGGGCTGAATAGTCCGGATTCGCAAAATTATCCGCCATCGATGAGTATAATGCTTGGCGCTTTCCAATATTTTATTTCTGCTGGAAACCTGATCTTATCGCTCATCCAGAGCATAGGCTAAAACACTGACTTTCATGAAGATAACTAAAAAAATGACTTATTTATCTTGACAGATCTTCCGCAAAATATCATTGTCACCCCTTATTCAATGACGAAAGAAAAAGGAAAATATGAGAAAATTCAGAAAGAAACTTCTTATCACTGTTCTGGGATTGCAAGTGCTTTTAGCAGGACCCGTGATCGCAGAATCTGTGGCAGGAATTGGCAGTGAGGAGATCAGTCAGAACCAAACCTCGTTGCTTTTGGACTCGGTACACGAGCAGGAACCCCCAGGGATAGAACCCTTGGCCATGGTAGCATCTTATTATGCTAGTCGTTTTCATGGTCGCAAAACAGCCAGTGGTGAGATTTTTAATCAACACGCTATGACTTGCGCCCACAAAAGCCTCCCCTTCGATACTCAATTGATGATTAACAACCCCAAAAACGGTAAATCAATACAAGTGCGTGTAAATGACCGCGGGCCTTTTAGCTGCGGTAGAGATCTCGATCTCTCTTATGCTGCAGCCAAAGAAATCGGGCTTATTCTGCCTGGTGTGGCTGAAGTAGAAGTTTACGTACTTCACCCCGACAATAATGACCACAAAGAAGACTTCGCCAGCAATTAGACCATCCTGATAGATCCCCCCAAGATTACTCTCGAAATGGCACAATTCCCCTTAAAAATCTCCCCCAGAGTGCAGCATGCCTTAGATTCTGGTAAACCCGTTTTGGCTCTGGAATCCACCGTGATTACACACGGTCTGCCCTATCCGCAGAATTTTGACTATCTAATTGATATCGAAGCGCAGGCAGAAAAACAGGGGGTGATTCCCGCCACTATATGTGTATTGAACGGGCAGGGTATGATAGGTCTTGAAAAGCAGGACATCGAGATTTTAAAGAGAAAAATGCGGGGCAAAGAGGAGCTTGTGAAGCTATCTCTGCGGGATTTGGGCCAGGCCCTATTCGAGGGACAAAGTGGCGGAACTACGGTTTCTGCCACCATGGCTTTGGCAGCAAAAGCCGGCATCAAGGTCTTTGTAACCGGTGGCATCGGAGGCGTGCATAGAGGCTGGCAGGAGAGCCTGGATATCTCCCTGGACATCAAAGCCTTGTCTATGTTTCCGGTGATTGTGGTCTGTGCAGGATGCAAGGCGATTTTGGATATAGGAGCCACACTGGAAGCTCTGGAGACAGAGGGTGTGCCGGTTTACGCCTGGCAAACGGATGAATTCCCCAGTTTCTACTCCCGAAAAAGCGGGCACAAAGTCTCTGCGATAAATAGCGCCCGGGACATCGCGGAGGCTTTCAAGCTGATGCTGGCCCTGAGAAGAGTGCAAAGCGGGATGCTGATCGCGAATCCTATCCCCGCTGAGTCTGAGATTCCCTCTCAGGAAATCGAGCCTTACATCAAACAAGCGATAAAAGACGCCAAAAACATCTCCGGCAAGGCGCTTACTCCCTATCTTCTGGATCATCTGGCAAAATCCACCGAAGGCAGAAGCGTAACGGCAAATCTGGCCTTACTACAAAATAACCTTAAGCTCGGCGTTTTGATCGCCAAGGAAATTACATGAAAATCTTTATTTCTATAGATATGGAAGGCATCCCCGGAACTTTTAACTGGGCCCATGAGAAGATCGACCGTCCCGCGGTGCGCGCTTGTATGAATGAACACATCACTACAGCCGTGCAGGCAATCTTGAGCAGCCAGCAGAAAGATCTGGTCACCCAGATCGTGATTGCAGATTCGCACTCCGCCGGCGATAATCACAGCTATGAAATCACCCGTTTGGATCCGCGCAACAGTCTCATCAGCGGAGATCCGCGTCCAGAATATATGATGCCAGGTTTTGACGACAGCTACGCTATGGTCTTTCTTTTGGGTTATCACGCCGGAACCGGGGCCTTGTATGGCAATATGGATCACACTTATTCCAATAGCCGGATTCAGAGGATTTGGATCAATGACCAAGCCATGAACGAAGCGCTCATCAACGCTGCTTATGCAGGTTATCACAAGGTTCCCGTGGCTGTGGTGAGTGGAGATCTGGCGCTTGAAAACGAGCTGCTGCCTGAAATGCCCTGGCTGGAGTATGTCACCACCAAAGAAGGTCTCTGTAAATTTGCCGCCAAAAACTATTCCATCCTTAAGGTGAACGAAGATTTAAGCCAGAAAATACATGTCGCTATGGGCAAAAAGGATCTGCCGGTCTTTACTTTTGAGGCACCTATCGAGCTAAAACTGGAATTACACTCCACCGCCATGGCAGATGTGGCCTGTTTGATGCCTGATGTACAGCGTTTAGACGGTAAAACCATCAGTTATAGTCACAACGATTTCAAAGTGATGTTTAATGCCCTAATGGCTTTAGTCACATTGGCTTCCAGCGTAGGAATCTAAAGTCCCTGTTCAGCATAAAGTCGATAAACTTCCACAAATCAAGGTGGATCGGGCTAAACTTTACTAATAAATCGATAAATCCATTGACATAATTTCCTAATCCAGCAGTTTAGCGTGCGGATAGTGTTTCTATTGTTTTTTGTTTTCACAAATTCTAATTTGAGTGAGGATTATGCCGAATAGTGTGAATACCGAACTTGCCCTGGTCGTGGACATTGGGAATACCAATATTGTCTGCGCAGTGTATGAACAGGATAAACTGAAGAATCGGTACCGAATCGAAACCGATCCAAATTCTACTGTGGAAGACCTGTATAGTCATCTCAAGGCTGCGATAAGCGATTACTCACTAAAAGAGTTTAAATCTGTAGCCTTGGGTAGTGTTGTGCCCAAATTAGGCAAGACTTTCAAGGCTATGACAGACCTGTATCTCAGCGCGAAATTATATGAAATAAACGGGCTTTCTCCTCTTGGACTGCGCTATCTGATCAAAGAACCCGCTTTGGTAGGTGCAGACCTGGTCGCCAATGCTTTTGCGGCTTGGAAGAAGTACCAGAGCTCTACCCTGGTGGTAGATCTGGGCACGGCCACCACTATTCAATTGATCGATAAAGATGGGCTGTATAGAGGAGTAGTCATTGCCCCCGGGGTCAAGATTTCGGCAAATTGTCTGTTCGAAAAAGCGGCGATGCTAAACAGCGTGGTCTTGCAGCCGCCCAAACAACTTTTAGGAAACACCACCCGCGATGCGCTGCTTTCAGGAATCATCACCGGACATGCCCTGATGCTGAAGGGTTTTATCACGGAAATCACGGCAAATTATGCCCAGTTCGGGCCTTTCCAGGTCATTCTTTCAGGAGGCCTGGCCAATGTGATAGGGCCTGTATGCTCTATCGATTATATTGTGGATCAAAACCTCACTCTGGACGGCTTTTATCTGGCTATGAAGAGCCTCATCCAAAGAGAATCACAGTAATATATGCGTAAACGCTGGCTGCTGCTTTTGATCCTTCTCCCCATTCTCTTGGGAGCGGAGAGTTTTGAACCCAGATTGTATCTACCTGGTTACAACCCCCTGGTGCACAACCGCGTGGATATTTACAAACTGGATAAGGGGCTCAACGTCTATCGTCAAAAACCGTACGCAATCCCCAACCTGGAAATCAGCCGCAAAGAAGAAGTGGATTTTGAGACTCAGCGGGTGATCGTCTTTACCCTGGTGGAAAACCTCAATCTGTATCCACCTGTCCGGCTCAGTTTTGATCAATACTTGAGCAATATGCAGCGCTATGCTTTCCGTAAATCTTTGAATGCCAAGATCAAGGACTATTCCCAAACGGCTCAGGCTCCCGCCAGTGGGCTGATCAAGGAGTTTGTGCTGGATCTGCCTACCATCGCTTTACCCAAAAGCGTGCAAAGGGTTCTGGGCAGCGGTGCCAGCCGCTTGAATCTGGATGGCACACAAAAGGTTACGATTCAGGTAAGCAGTACCAAGCGTAAGCAGATCCCCATCTACGAAACTGAAAACCGCAGTACCTTCGATATCAAGATGGAGCAGGAAACTAATTTGCGGCTCACCGGAACTATCGGTGACAAGATCGCGGTGAACCTCAAATACAATTCCAATCAGGATGAACAGCTTTTTGACCCTAATAATGTGAACATCAAATATACCGGCGATGAAGATGAAATAGTGCAGTCCATCGAAGCGGGTAATATCACCCTGGCGCTCTCCGGGAGCCGGTATATCAGCTACTCCACCAGCTCGCAGGGACTGTTTGGGGTAACCAGTAAGTTCAAATATGGCGATCTGGACCTCACCGTAATCGCCTCCAAAGAAGAAGGCCAGAAGAACACCATGAGCTATGTGGGTAAAGCTCAGGCGGATAGCGTGATTTTCCGCAGTCGGGATTATGCCGCCCGCACCATGTATTACCTTCATGACCCTTATGAATTATATAAGATTTATGACCAAAACAATATCGGCGCGATGCCTCAAGGTTGGGTGAATAACGCGGTTATGACTGATCCCTCCGGTGCCTGGATCATCAACAACGGCAATTTCTTACCCGAATATGGCTCGGTGCGTCTCTTCATGGATGATTCCATAGTCGCAAACAACTTTGCCTTCGCGCCAGGGGATACTATCTTCTTCAATCAAAATGACTTTTACATACCTTATTATGACGAATTGATCGAGGGCACGGATTTCATCACCGATTACGATGCCGGCTTCATCACTGTACTCAAAGGCATCGATCGCCGTACCACCCTGGCAGTGATGTATGATCGCAGAGATGGAATCAAGGTGCGTTCTGAGGACTTCTATACCGAAGGTCAAATGCCGGATAATGAGCTTATCTATCCCTTTGTGCTCAGGCGCCGGAATCAGGAGTATGACCCTGATGATCCCAATAACGTCTGGCATTACCAGATGCGTAATGTCTATAACATGAATAAGACCAATATTAAGAGCGATGGCTTCCGCCTCGACGTCTATACCCGGAATGTGGATAATACGCGCAATTACAACCTGCCCGACAGCCTCAATACCGGGCAGTTCATCACCTATATGGATTACCTCAGATTGGATAGTACCGGAGATGGGCTCATCAACGGTGACGACGCCACTGTCAATCTTTCTGCCGGGCTGGTCATCTTTCCCTTCATCGAGCCTTTCAAACCTTTGGGGGATGCTATCTTATACGAAGAGGAAAACGAAAGCATCAACTATCAGGATATCAGCTTTTATCTTTCGGTGCATGGAAAGATCGGACGCGACGCAATTGATCTCTCCCAAAGCGGCATTCTAAAGGGCAGCGTGCGGGTGAAAGTAAATGGTCTGGAGCAGCGGGAAAATATTGATTATCTGGTGGATTATGACTTTGGCAGGATCACTTTCTTGACCCCGGCCGGCAAAGACCCCGACGCCAAGATCGAGATTGATTATGAGAGCAGATCTATGTTTGACGTGGCCCGCAAGACCCTGGCAGGAGTGAGGGCAGATTGGAAGATCACGGATTATGCCAAGATCGGCGGGACCATGATCTACCGCTCTGAGACTGTCTCAGACAGACGTCCGCGCATCGGCAATGAAAATATTGAGATGTGGATGGCCAACGTGGATGGCAAGCTGGGCTTCAAACCGGCTTTCATCACCCGCGCCATCGATGCCCTGCCTCTGATCTCCACCACCAAAGAGAGTGAGATCAATATCACCGGAGAAATCGCCTATACCATCCCCAATATCTATGGCGACTCCGATACCAAGAAGAAGATATCTTTTGTGGACGATATGGAATCTATCATAGATTCGTATCCCTTGGGCATCACCTTTTCCACCTGGGCGCGGGGTAGCAAGCCTTTTGGCACCACCCTGGCCAAGGGCAGGATGAATTGGTACAATCCCAAGAACATCCGTCGTGAACAGATCGAAGATCCCTCCACCCTCACTGAAAGGGAACGCAAAGAAACCGCTTCTGTGCTGGCTCTCAGGCACTGGCCCAGCAATCTCTATATGCCTGGAAGCGGAGTGCAGAGCTGGAGCGGGGTGATGAAGTATCTGGGCAATCAATTGGACTTCTCCCAAAAGAAATACATCGAGCTCATGGTAAAAGTGGATGAAAAAGACGGAATACGTCCGAACGCCATTCTCACAGTGGACTTGGGCGATATTAACGAAGACTTTTATACCGAATTTGGCGGGCTCAACCGCCTGGACACAGAAGACAAGAATCTGGACGGCGTGCTGACCCTGGACGAGGACATCGGCCTGGATGGCATACGCCATGGCGAGCCGGGGCACGATCCCTTTGATCTGGCTGATCCGAACATAGATGCCAACGGCGATTATCCCGGAATCAACGGCACCGAAGGTAACCGCATCCTGGATACTGAAGACTTGGATGGCAACGGCGTCTTGAACCAACTGGACCGCTATTTCAGCTACAGCATATCTTTGGCAGATACCACAGGACAAAATCACGACGGCTGGGTCTTATACCGCATTCCGCTCACCGATCCTGAATACTACACCATTGTGAACAATTCCACCACCGGCGTGCAGCCCAATCTGAAAAAGATTTCCTATGCCCGCATCTGGCTGCAATGCGATTCAACAGTCCGCGTGTATGTGGCTGAAGCCGGAATAGTGGGCAACAAATGGCAGGATTTCTTTGTCCGCGATATGAATGGCCGCATCCTCTCAGATTCTGAATTGGCCGCCTATAACACCACTTACCTCACCGGAATAGTCAACAATCAAAAGAACTCAAATCACTACACCTCTCCCCCCGGAACCGTGTATACCGAAGATCGTCGCGAGACTTCCGAATCCGCGCTTTCGATGGATATAGCGAACCTGCAGAGCAATCATCAGATCGTGCTGAGACAAACCATGATCGATTCCTACAACCTGCTGGCCTATGAAAATTTACGCTATTGGGTCTATCCCGAAGTAGAGGAAGGCTCCAATCTCCAGGAACTGGATATCTTCTTCCGCATTGGCGCAGACTCGCTGAACTACTATCAGGTAACCGAGAGAGTGCCTGTGGTAGGCTATCAGGGCAAGATGAACCAATTGGACTGGCAAGAGCTGGTCTATGAACTGCAAGAGATCACAGCCCTCAAAGAGAGGAATCCTGGGGCGACTTCAGACACTCTGGTGGTGGGAAACAGGACCTATTTCTTTAGAGGACGGCCTACTTTGACCACGATCAGAGAGCTGTTTTTGGGGATAATAAATCCCCGCACTCCAGATCAGGACGCGCCTCTGAGCGGCACTATTTACTACAATGATATGCGGGTAGAAAACCCCTATCAGGACATAGGAGTGGCACAGAGGGTGAGTATGAACACCAAATTTGCCGATTTCTCCACTCTGGATATGGAATTCGAATCCAAAAGTGAGAACTTTAATCCTGTGATCCAGCGAGGCCGGGCAAATACCTATACCAAAACCCAGACCTTTAATGTGATCAACAAGTATTTTATCAATAAGTTCTTCCCCAATTCCTGGGGACTGGATATGCCCATTACGCTCAGGCGAAATCATACCACAGGAGAGCCCCGCTACCGCGCGAATTCGGACCTCTTGATCGCCAATATCACCGATCCCGAACAGCGCGAACGTGAGCGCACCGAGACTCTCAGCTATTATGGAGAATTCGGCTACAGTATGCGCACTCCGCCCAAAAGCAAGATTCTGGAATATACTTTGGGCAAGATCACTCTTTCCGGGAACGCAGAACAGCGCTTCAGCCATACCTCCACAGCTGTGGATACCACTGAATCCTGGCGTGGAACCTTGGGTTACAATCTGAATTTCCCAGCCGAAAAGGTGAGCTTCAAGCTCTGGAAAAATTACCGTCTGGGCTACTTGCCCTCCGCTTTTTCAAATAGTTTTACCATCAATAGCAATAATCCTAACAGTTGGAACTGGGAATTGCGCGAAGGGGAATATGACTGGTATCCCAGAGCTTACTCCGTGGAGACCAGACTCTTTACCAGTGATAACAACATTACCTGGCCTCTCACCAGTGATCTCAATGCCACCGCCAGATTCAACACCAAGCGGGATCTCATCCAAAAACTGTATATCAGCGGCTTCAATATCGGCAGACAGACTGAATATGTTCAGGATCTGGGGCTGAATTTCAACCCCAATTACTTCCCTAAACTATTGAATCTCAGCTCCAGCGTTACCGCGCGTTATAACGATATGCAGCGTAAATATTATGAGAATGTGGATGGTCAGCAAGTGGAAGTGTTCCAAAGTGATGGTAATGTGAACCGCGGCATTCGCACCAATATCTCTGTGATGAACTCCACTTTACTGAGCACTCTGGCCCAGAAGCTGAAAAGGAAGATTCCCGGTTATGGCGCTCCCAAAGCTCCCAAAGACC